>CAYOXI010000022.1:0-35266 GCA_964407855.1 uncultured Chromatiaceae bacterium | reverse complement strand
CTCTTCCCTTCCGCCGCCGCAATCCGCAGCGCGAAATTTCCGCCGAGGGAATAGCCGGCCAGACAGAGTGCCTCGCCCGCAAAGCGGCTGCTCACCCAGTGCACGGCATCCACCATCTCGGCCAGCCGGCACGAGTGGAAGATCGCCCGGTTGAGATGATGGGAACCGCCGTGATCGCGCATGTTGATCCGGACGACACGCAGGCCCGCCCGCCACAGCCGGTCGGCGGCTGACAGTACATGGAGGGACTGGGAGCTGCCCTCCCAGCCGTGGAGCAGGATCGCGACCCGGCCGGTCGCTCCCTGCGGTGGCGTATGGATGGCGGTAAGGCGCACACCATCAGCACACTCGATGATCAGCTGCTCGCTGGCGGCCAGCAGCGAACCAGCCTCGCGCAGCACCAGCCGGCGACGAAACACGCTGTTCGCCAGGGCCGCCTGGATGTCGGCGGACCGCAGAAAGCGCGGTGGAGAGAAGGCAGGTGCCGTCATCGGCCGGGGGGTGGGATCAGGGTTGATTGCGCACCGCCGTGACAGTATCCGGTACCAGTTCAACAGTCACCCGCTGGTTCTGGCGGGCAACCCGGTTCCATTCCCCTGCTGTCGGTTCAGCCGCCAGCGCGGGGTAGGGCCGATGGGGCCGTCCGTTGCCCATTGGCTCGATCTCGACGCGAACGGGATCCCGCGCGAGGATCAGCAGCGAGACGAAATTTGCAAAGGCCACCGACTGCCGGGCCGACTCGGTCCGGGCATCGTCGGGAGTGAGGCCAATGCGGTCGCAGCGGGAGACCGGGATGTCGTCCGGGGCCAGCCGCCAGCCCGTATCGCCAGTCCGCTGCCAGCAGAAGTCCCCCACATGCCCGATCAGGCGCACGGTGCCGCGGAACTCCAGCTCCCGAAGTCGTTCAACGAGGCCGGCCAGCTGCTCCAGGCGCAGGTCATCAAAGGGCAGGTTTTCTGGCGGATAGCTGGCATCCTGATTGACACTCCATTCGAGGGCGGCAGCAATGATCGCGGGATCCCGCACGCCGTCGTCGCGGTCCGGGCCGGCTGTGTTTTCCGGGAGCAGCATTGCCAGCTCACTGGCCCGACGGGCATCAAGCGCAGCCAGGAGGTCCAGGTTCTGGCGGGCCAGCACCTGCCAGCGGGTCCCGGAGTCCAGATGCAGCCAGAGGAAGACGGCGGCCGTGGCCGCGAGTGCGGTGATCACGGCGCCGGCCGGCCAGAAGGCCGGCCGGCCGGCAATGCCGCGAGTCGCCGCTGCGGACCCGGATGAGCCAGGGCCGGAGAGGTGCTCGGTGAGTACACGGCTGACCGACTGCTCCACGTCGGAACGCAGCGCGCGATTCTGATCGGCCAGCATCTCGTGCAGCCAGCGATGCAGGTCCTGCCAGTCGGCGGGCGAATGAACGGCGTCCACACCGGCCAGCCCCGGCACATCGGTAGCCCGGCGGGCGGGGAAAGTGCCCGTCTGGCCGGGCAGCAGGTGCAGGGTTCGCAGTACTTCGGTCACTTCAACCGGCTTGATCTGCTTGGGCAGCACGCCCACGGCGCCCAGCGCCCGGGCCTGCCCCACATACAGGGCACCGGACTGGGAGGTGTACATCATCACAGGGATGGTCGCGGTCGACGGGTTTTCCTTGATGGCCTTGACGGCCTGGAAGCCATCCATGCCCGGCATCATGTGGTCCATGAAGATCACGTCCGGCCGGTGGGCCGTCAGGAACAGGAGGGCAGCCTCGGCCGACTCGGCCGTCTCGACCCGCAACTCATGGACCTCGAGCATGCGACGCAGTGCCTCGCGGGCTGTCCGCGAGTCATCAACGATCAGCGCACTCTTCTCACCCATGGCCTCATTCTAACGCCCCACCCTACCGGGACGAATGTGCGCCCCCCTGCAGATCCGGGCCCTCTCCGGCTTGTCGGGCCGGCTTGTCGGGCCGGCTTGTCGGGCCGGTCCCGGCTCGTCATGCTAGGCCCTGCCGGCGGCCTATGGCCCGACCCCCTCGCAGGGCACCAGTACAAGAATGAAGCGCCCCTTCACCAGACAGGACAGCACGCGAAAGAGCGCCGCGACCGGCGCAGGAGCAGCACACCGGATGCTGCCCGCCATGCTGGGCCTGGTGAGCGGGGGAGCCCTGGCTGCGGAGAAGGCGGCGGACGGGGCGGCCGCCAGCCTGCTGCCGATGATGGGGCTGCTGGCGGTTGCGGTGGCCGTGATCGTGGGGCTGGTGCTGGTGATCCTCGGCCTCCGTGCCCGCCTCGCCAGGCACGACACCGCGATCAGGTCACTGGCCGCAGCCCTCGGCCGCTGGGCCGGGGGCGACCTGGGACCGCAGCTCGACGGCGGCCTGCCCGCCGAAATGGAGGACATCGGCGCGGCCCTGGATCGCCTCCGGGTCAGCCTGCTGACCACGACCAGTTCCCGTGACTACCTGAACCAGGTGCTGCTCAGCATCAGCGATGCGATCTTCCTGACGCGGCCGGACGGCACGGTTGCGCAGATGAACCCGGCTGCCGAGCGACTTGTCGGCCGGACACAGGCCGAGCTGCGGGGAGAACCGTTCAGCAGCATCGTCGCGGAGGACCAGCAGGCTGCCTTCTCAGTGGTCGACAGCAGGGGCCGGGCGCGTGACACGGTCCTGCGCACCAGCACCGGCGACGAAGTCCCCGTGTCCTTCAGTTGCGCCGAAATCCCGGCCGAGGATCCGGCCCTTCAGGGCTTTGTGATCACCGCGCGCAATATTCGCGAGCGCAAGATCGCGGAACAGCGCATCCGCTATCTCGCCCGCATCGATGCACTGACCAAGGTGCCCAACCGGATGCAGTTCCAGCATCTGTTGCAGCGGGCCATCGCCCGGGCCCGACGTGGGCAGCATCGCCTGGCGCTGATTTACCTGGACGTGGACAAGTTCAAGGAGATCAATGACACCTTTGGGCACACCGCCGGTGACATGTGCCTGGAGGCGCTCACCGACCGGTTGCGGGGACTGTTGCCGGATTCGTCCGTCGTGGGTCGGCTGGCAGGCGATGAGTTCGGCGTGATCCTCGACAACCTGGACCCCGCGCGGAACCTGCGCGCCGAGGTGGTGGCAACCACACGCCTGCTGCAGTCGGCGATTACCGACCCACTCCTGTTCCAGGGTCACCAGATCTACATGAGCACCAGTGCAGGGATCGCGCTGTACCCGTCTGACGGCAACAACGTGATTGACCTCATCCGGAACGCCGACGCTGCCCTCTACCGGGCCAAGCGCCAGGGTGGTGGCGCGCTGGAGGTGTACCACGCCGACATGAACGCGGCGGCCGTCGAACGTCTGATGCTGAAGAGCCGGCTGCGCAAGGCCTTCGAGAAGAACGAGCTGCGCGTCCACTACCAGCCCAAGGTGGATCTGCGCAGCGGGCTCATTTGCGGCGCCGAAGCGCTGGTTCGCTGGGAGCTCACCGACCGGGGCATCGTCCTGCCCTCGGAGTTCATTCCCCTGGCTGAAGAAAGCAACCTCATACTGGAGATCGGGACGTGGGTGCTGGACAGGGTATGCAGCGACTACCGGCGCTGGCAGGCGGCCGGTGTCGAGCCGGGTCGCGTCTCGGTCAACCTGTCCCTCCGGCAGCTGAAGCAGCGCAGCTTCATCAGCCAGGTGCGCGAGATCTTTTCGAGGCACGGGATGTCACCCGACAGCATCGAACTGGAAATCACGGAGACCACGCTGATGGAAGATCCCGCCCGCACGGTGCGCCTGCTCAACGAACTGCACACCATGGGGCTGCGGCTGGCGATCGATGATTTCGGCACCGGCTACTCCTCGCTCAGCGCCCTGCAGCAGTTCCCGATTGCCACGCTCAAGATTGACCAGTCCTTCGTCCGGAATGCCACGGCCAACCATGACCAGGCCACCATCGTGGCGATGATCGTGGAGATGGGCCACAGCCTCAAGCTGGAAGTAGTGGCCGAAGGCGTCGAGTCGGAGGACCAGCTCCGGTTCCTCCGCGCGCTGCATTGCGATTTCGCCCAGGGCCTGCTGTTTGGCCGCGCCATGGCCCCGGACGACTTCCAGGATCTCCTCGTGGATCAGGGTACCGGCGCCGGACGTTACCGCCCCCTGTTCGCACCGGCCTGACGCTGCGGCATACTCTCGCTTCCCGCCTGCAGGAGACCCGTCAATGCAACTGCCGCTGAAACTGACCATCATCGGTCTGCTGTCCTCCCTGTCGTTCCTGGCCCATGCCGCCTGCGAATACCCCGCCGCCGTCAAGGTTCCGGACGGGAAGTCCGCGACCAAGGAAGAAATTGAGGCCAGCGGCGCCGAAGTCAGGCAGTACGTAGCCACCATGGAGGCCTACCTCGCCTGCCTCGACGCCGAGGATGCGGCCATACCGCCCGAACTGGTCACGCGCGAGACGCGCGAGCTGCACGTCAAGCGCTACAACGCGGCCGTCGATGAGTTGCAGGCCACGGCAACCGAGTTCAACGCGCAGCTGCGGGCCTTCCGGGCGACCGGAAAGTAGCGGTCCCTGCCGGGGCCCGGGGCCCCGGGGTGGCTGGAAGCCCGGACGGCGGGTAGAATCCGCGCCCGCTTTGCCAGGCATGCCCGGCGCCCACCCAAAGGACCGTCAATGACCAAAGCCGCGAGAGTCACGATCACCGGCGCAGCAGGCCAGATCGGTTACCAGCTGGCCTTCCGCATCGCCTCGGGCCAGCTGCTGGGTCCCAACCAGCCGGTAATCCTCCAGCTGCTCGAGATTCCGCCGGCCCTGGGTGCACTCAGGGGCGTCGAGATGGAACTCCTTGACTGTGCCTTTCCCACGCTCCAGGGCGTGGTGGCGACGGACCAGGCGGATGCAGCTTTCCGGGATACCGACTACGCACTGCTGGTCGGTGCCAAGCCCCGCGGGCCCGGCATGGAGCGCTCGGATCTGCTCCGGGACAACGCCAGGATTTTCTCGGTGCAGGGCAAGGCCCTGAACGAGCATGCGAGTCGCGCCGTCAAGGTGCTGGTGGTCGGAAACCCGGCTAACACCAATGCGCTGATCGCCCAGAGCAATGCACCCGACCTCAACCCGGCAAATTTCACGGCCATGACCCGGCTGGACCACAACCGGGCGCTCGCCCAGCTGGCGGCCAAGACCGGCACCCATGTGAGCCAGATCAGCCGCCTCACCATCTGGGGCAATCACTCGGCCACCCAGTACCCGGACATCAGCCATGCCCTGGTCAATGAGCACAGGGCGACCGAACTCGTCGATGCCCAGTGGGTAAAGGATGACTTCATTCCTACGGTCCAGCAGCGGGGAGCCGCCATCATCAAGGCCCGCGGACTGTCGAGTGCCGCGTCAGCGGCCTCGGCAGCCATCGATCACATCCGCGACTGGGCACTCGGAACGCCCGGGGATGACTGGGTCAGCATGGCCGTGCCCTCGGACGGCAGTTACGGCATCGACAAGGGTGTGATCTATTCCTATCCGTGCCGCTGCGCGAAGGGCAAATACGAGATCGTTCAGGGTCTCGCGATCAGCGATTTCAGCCGGGAGCGGCTGGCCGCCACCTGGCAGGAACTGCGTGAAGAGCGGGACGCCATCGCCGCATTGCTGTAGGGCCACGTCCCGTCCTCGGCGGTTAAGTCCACTCCCCGCCTGTTCCGGGTCGCCGGCAGCGGCCTGCCTCTGCCGGATAGTGGTTTATAGTGTCCTGCCATCATCCGAGGTATGGCCATGGCTTCGTTCGTCATCTGGCTGTTGTGGACTGGCGCCCTCGCCACAGTGCTCATCACCCTGGCCTACCGGCGGGCCGACCTGCCCACCTCAACCCTGATCGCAGGTTTTGCGCTGGTGGCCTATTCATTGTTTGGCCCCGGCTGGCTGGCCTGGAAGCTGCTGCTCTGGATCCTGTTGGCGGGCATGGTGGTCCTGAACTCGCTCAGCTTCCGCCGGGAACGCATCACCCTCCCCCTGCTCAGGTTCTACCGCACGGTAGTGCCGAGCCTGTCGGACACCGAACGCGAGGCCCTCGAGGCCGGCACCGTCGGCTGGGATGGCGAGCTCTTCACAGGGGCACCCGACTGGGGACGGCTGATGGCCCTGCCACCTCCGCACCTTACCGCGGAGGAGCAGGCCTTCCTCGACGGCCCCACCGAGGAACTCTGCCGTTTGTCGGATGACTGGCAGATCACCCACGAACTGGCGGATATGCCACCCGGCGTATGGGACTACATCAAGCAGCAGCGCTTCTTTGCGATGATCATCCCCAAGCGCTACGGCGGGCTCGAATTCTCACCCGTGGCGGTGGCTGCGGTGCTGGCCAAGCTGTCGAGCCGCAGTTCGGTGGTGTCCTCGACGGTGGGCGTACCCAATTCCCTCGGCCCGGCCGAGCTGCTGCTTCACTACGGGACCGAAGCCCAGCGCGAACGCTACCTCCCACGCCTCGCCAGCGGCGAGGAAATTCCCTGCTTTGCCCTCACGGGACCGCGTGTGGGATCGGACGCCGCCTCCATGCCGGATACCGGGATCGTGTGCCGGGGCCTCTGGGACGGTGAGGAGATCACCGGCATCCGGCTCAACTGGGACAAGCGCTACATCACCCTGGCTCCCGTGGCAACGGTCGTTGGTCTGGCATTCAAGCTCTACGACCCTGAGCACCTGCTGGGCGACAAGGTCGATCTCGGTATCACGGCTGCCCTTATTCCGGTCCGTACGCCGGGTGTGGAGATTGGCCGCCGGCATTTCCCGCTGAACATCCCCTTCCAGAACGGCCCCACCCGCGGCCGGGACGTGTTCGTGCCCCTGGATGCAATCATCGGCGGGCCCGAGCGGGCCGGGCAGGGCTGGAAGATGCTGGTCGAACAGCTCTCCGCCGGTCGCGGCATCACACTGCCCGCCAGCTCCATGGGCGGCGCCAAGGCCCTGGTCTATGCGACCGGCGCCTATACACGCCTGCGCCGGCAGTTCAACCTGCCGGTCTGCGAATTTGAAGGCGTCAGCGAAGTGCTGGCCCGCATGACGGGCTTCACTTACATCATCAATGCCGGCATGACGGTCACCGCGACAGCCATCGCGCGGGGCGAGAAACCTTCCGTGCCATCGGCGGTACTCAAGTATCACTGCACCGAGCTCGCCCGGCGGATTGTCACGGACGCGATGGACGTACATGGGGGCAAAGGCATCATGCTGGGGCCGTCCAACTATCTTGGCCGTGGCTACCAGGGCGTCCCGATCGCAATTACGGTGGAAGGTGCCAACATCCTGACCCGGAGCCTGATCATCTTCGGCCAGGGCGCGATCCGCTGCCATCCCTTCGTGCTGAAGGAAATGGAAGCGGCCAAGGATCCGGACTTCAACCGCGGACTGCGGGATTTCGACCGTCACCTCTTCGGGCACATTGGCTACGCCATCAGCAACGCGGCCCGCTCCTTCGTCCTCGCGCTTACCAACGCGAGGGCCAGCAGCGCCCCGGTGGACGGCCCGACCGCCAGGTTCTTCCAGCACGTGAACCGTTACAGTGCTGCCTTCGCGCTGGCCGCAGACGTGGCAATGCTGGTGCTCGGCGGAAAACTCAAGCGCATGGAAAGCCTGTCCGGCCGGCTTGGAGACGTCTTCAGTGGCATCTACCTGGCCAGCATGGTGCTCAAGCACTTCGAGAACCAGGGCCGGCCGGCCGGCGATCTCCCGCTGGTTGAGTGGGCCTGCCAGTGCCTGCTCTACGACGCCCAGGAAAAACTGCATGGCTTCCTGCGCAACTTTCCCAATCGCCCGGTGGCAGCCGCACTGCGCTTCTGCATCTTTCCCCGGGGACGGATGTATTCCGCACCTTCTGACAGCCTGGGCCGGGAACTGATGGCACTGGTCACGCGGCCCACTGAGGTACGGGAACGACTGTGCGCCGGCATCTATGCCGCCCGCGAACCGGACTCGCCCCTCGGCAGTCTCCAGGCCACGCTCGAACTCGCCGAGGCCCTGGCACCGGTCGAAACCCGGATCCGGGAGGCGATTCGCGCCGGGGCACTGGAACCCGGCGCGGTCCATGAGCGCCTCGAACAGGCTCAAGAGCGAGGGGTCATTTCACCCGATGAGGCACGCCGGTTTCAGGAGTTCGATGCAGCGGTGATGGCGATCACCGGGGTCGATGATTTTGATCCGTCCGAACTGCGCCGGGTCACGGGGCGCGCCACATTGCCGCTTCATGACACCGCCGGGGCAGTCGGTTAGTATCTGGAAATGACGAGAATCCTGCTGGCCGTATCCTTGGGCCTGATCCTTGCGGGCTGTGGACAGCCCGAGCCTGCTGCACCGGCTAGTGCGCCTGCAGCAACGACACCCCAGCCGCTCCCCACCCTGCCGAGGACAGCTGCGCCGACGGGTGCATCGGTGAGCATCGCGAGCCCGGCTGACGGCGACGTGGTGAGTTCGCCCGTCCTGGTCCGCTTCGCCGCAGAGGGCGTGACGGTGGTGCCGGCGGGCGACTTCAGGCCGGACTCCGGCCACCATCACCTGCTGATCAATACCGGCCTGCCGGTTGACCTGGGTCAGCCGCTGCCGATGGATGCGAAGCATCTGCATTATGGCCAGGGCCAGACCGAGGCGGAGGTGACCCTGCCACCGGGCCAGCACACGCTGCAGTTGTTGCTCGGGGATGGCAATCACGTGCCCCACGATCCGCCGGTGGCTTCCGTCCCCATTACAATCATCGTTCAATGACCGGCTCGGGAACGAACCACCGGCCCACCCGAAGCTGGATTTCCGGTAGCTGACGGTACTCCGGACAACCCGGGGTCCGCAGGCTTCGATCAGGGCTTCCCGCGCATGGCGCCAACCACTCAGTTCAGAACACCTGCCACCCCGTCGACCGGCAAGCCCGGCCTGAGCGGCATGGCGCTGTACCTGCCGCCGTGCCGGGTCGACCTCAGGGAGTGGTGTGCCTGGACCGGTTCCGACTGGGACAAGATCGGCAGCGTGGTAGGTTCGGGTTTTCGCCTGCTCGCGCCCCGGCAGAGTGTCTACACGATGGCCGCCAACGCCGTCCTGCGGCTGATCCGGAACTACGCGGTGGATCCCAGCCGCATCCGTTATCTGGCGCTGGGCACGGAATCCAGCACCGACAATTCGGCCGGCGCGATCATCGTCAAGGGCATGCTGGATACGGCATTGCGGTCGCTTGGCCTGCCGCCGCTGGCGCGGAACTGCGAGGTTCCCGAGTTCAAGCACGCCTGCCTTGGTGGCATCTATGCCCTCAAGAGCGCGATGCGCTTCCTCAGTACCGACGGGGACGACGGGATTGCCATCGTGGTCTGCTCGGACAAGGCCCTCTACGAGCGGGGCAGTAGCGGTGAACCCACCCAGGGCGCCGGCGCGGTCGCCATGCTGCTCGAGCCGGAGCCAACAATCGCCAGCATCGACCTCCGGCACGCGGGCACTGCGTCGGAATACCGGGGCATCGACTTCCGCAAGCCACTGACTGCGCGTCTCAACGGTCACGCAGAGTCGCTGGACATCCCGGTGTACAACGGCCGCTACTCCACCAACTGCTACGTCGATGCCATCTACCGGGCGATGGACGATCTCTACACGCGGCGGCAGCTGGCGCCTGCCGACTACCTGCGGAGCGTCGAAGCCGTGTTCATGCACCGGCCCTACCACCGCATGCCCGAGACCGGCTTCGGGCTGGCCTGGCTGTTTGCCCTCGCCCAGGGTGGGGAAGCCGACCAGGAGGAGTTTGCGAGCTACTGCGCCGGCGCTGGTGTGGCACCCTGCGGCGTGCTCGGCGAGATGTGCTCCACGCCCGAACTGGGCCTGCTCGCCGTTCGGGAACGGATCCAGGAAGAGATCTTTCCCCTGAGCATGTCGGTGCTGAAGGTCTTCCGCCAGGGCGAGACCTTCCGCACCCACGTGCAGGACAAGATGGCTCTGGGCACAGTCTGGATGCGGGAGATGGGCAACCTGTACACCGGGGCACTGCCGGCCTGGCTGGCAGCCGGACTGGCCGAAGCCGCCAGTCGCGGTACGGCCCTCGCTGGCCACGAGCTTCTTACCATCGGCTACGGCAGCGGCGATGCCGCGGAAGCCATTCCGCTGCAGGTAGTGCCAGGCTGGGAATCGGCCGCACGCCGGATCGGCGTGGAGTCGGCGTTCGGGCCCGTGATTGATGTCACGGCCGATCAGTACGTGGCGCTGCGACTGGGCGAGGATCCCCCCGGTCTCGACCTCAGCCCCGCCGACGAGTTTCTGGTGGAACGGGTGGGCCGCCAGACCGGGCAGTACTTCCAGGACGTGGGCGTCGAGTACTACCGCTACGTCAACTAGGGCTGCGTACGATGAGGCCCGGCGCAGAGAGGCCCGCCTTGAGACAGGCAAAACCGGCACCGGCAAAGGCGGCCTCAGCCCGCAGAAGGACACTCCGGGAGTCGGTCAGCAGGATGCCGAAATCTCCGCCGCCGGCCCCCGAGGGCTTGTAGACCCCACCCAGCTCCGCAGCCATCGCCCGCAGCCGTTCGTGAGGCGGCGAATAAATGCCGATCCCGGCAGCTTCGTCGAGACGGCGCAAACCGTTGTCGTAGCCGCTCACGGCGCGCAGGATGCCGGGTACGTCATCGGCGCGCCAGGCAGCGACGGCCTGGACGGCGGTGGCACTGAGGCGCTCCATGTCGGCACCGAATCGGGCGGGCTGGTGGCCCTGGAACTGGTGCAGGCGGTTCAGCATGGCCGGCGTGGCGGCACTCTCGCCCGTCCACACGGGCAACAGGTACAGGCGACTCGGCCAGGCAACTGGCAAGGCCCGCGGCCAGCCGGACTTGCCGGGCACCGCGCCCGGGAAGTCCAGGCTTACCGTGCCACCGGTGATGGCGGTCGCCACGTCGATGCCGCTACCGACGCCGCGCTGCAAGCGTCGATGGGCCGTACAACACAGCTCCACAAGGGCCTGGCGTCCCGGCTGGACGCCACCGGCGAGCCGGAGCAGCGCGGCCAGCAGTGCGGACACCACGGCGGCACTGGAGCCGAGGCCCAGCTTGACGCGTTCACCGCGATCGTCCGTGTGGTGAAAAGCCGCGCTGCTGAGTTCGATGCGGGCGGCGGGCAGGCTGTCGGCCCGGGGCAGGAAGCGGCCGGCAGCCAGCACCTCGATGCAGGCCTCCAGCGGAAGGCCCAGTGCGCCCGGCGTCTGGCCTTCCCAGTGGGGTACGCACTCCGACACCCAGCGAAATCGGAACTCCTGTCCGGTATCCGGAATGACCAGCTCGCTGCTGGCGCCGGTCAGCGGCGTGATGCGCGCCCGCGCCCGGACATCAACCGCCACGGCAAGCGCCGGAGACCCGCCCAGGACCGCATACTCGCCGACGATGACAAGCTTGCCGGGCGCATCGGCTTCAACCGCCGTGGTCACGGATACGCGCCCCTTCCCCCACCGGACTCCGTAGCACCTGCAGGACGCCCGCCACCCGGCTGAGCTCCCGGGCAACCTCGCCGGCAGCGCCGGGCAAGCACACCGCCTTCAGCTGGGGCCCGGCGTCCACGGTAAAGAACACTGGCACCCCGTCGGCGCGCAGCGCGCGAATGCGCTGGATGCAGGCCAGCGTGGCAGGCTCCCAGTAGATCAGAGGAGGGCGGGTGGTCTGCATCACCGCATGCATCTTCAGGCAGTTGTACTCGGCAAGGTCGGCCAGTACGGCGAAGTTGCGGGTGCGGACGGCTGCCAGGCCCGCCTCCAGATCAGCAGCATGGGTGGCCACCCACTGGTCGTAATAGGGGGAGGTCGCCGCGCTGCGTGCCATCCCTTCCCTCGAGCTGATGTCCTTCGCGCCAGTGGTGGTCACCGCGACGACCACCTCGAGCGGCCAGTCGGCGGGCGTGGTCACCTGCTCGATGGCAGTGGTGGCATCCCGGTTGGTGAGCAGCACCAGCCCGCCCAGCAGGGAGCGGGGCGCGGAACCGGAGCCGGTGCGGGCAATCTCTGCCAGGCGGTCGGCCGCCAGCCGGAGACCGAGCGCTGCGGCGCCAGCCGTGACCAGGGCGGCGAAGCCGGATGCCGACGAGGCCAGACCGGCCCCGGTGGGGAAATCGTTGCGCGAGTCGACGATCGCACCATCCCGGCAGCCCGCCGCCTGGCGCAGCAGGTCGAGGCAGGCCGTGACCCGGGCACTGGTCTCGGGGTCTGCGCGGCCATCCAGCCGCACCTCGTCGGTCCGCCGGCCCGGCTCGAAGCAGACGGTGGTCGTCGTGGTCAGGCCGCCCAGCACGAGTGACAGCGAGCCCGTGGCGGGCAGGTTGCCGGCCGGGGACCGCTTGCCCCAGTACTTGATGAGGGCCACGTTGGGGTGCGCAACCGCCACGGCACGCATGGTGACTCCTCGTGGGTTCAGGATCAGCGATGGCCGGGGCTCCGGCCGCCCGGCGATTATAGCGCCAGGCTTGGCTCTGTCCCTCGGCACCCCTTATCCTGTGCGGCGCAGATCCTTGCTGGACGAGAATTGGCGAATGAGCACTGACCCCGTGAGCACTGGCCCCGCCAGCTTTGGTCAACGTGTCGACGGCTACGTCGCCCGCATCGGGAGTGTTCTCGATCACTACCTGCCCGGCGCCGAGGTCGCTCCGCGCCGGCTGCACGAAGCCATGCGCTACTCCGCCCTCGGCGGTGGCAAGCGCATCCGGCCGATCCTGGTTTACGCTGCAGGGGAAGCCCTGCAGGTCGATCCCGGCACCCTCGATGCACCGGCGGCGGCCATTGAGCTGATGCATGCCTTCTCGCTCATTCATGATGACCTGCCGGCGATGGACAACGACGACCTGCGTCGGGGCAGGCCCACCGCCCACCGCGCCTTTGACGAGGCCACGGCCATCCTCGCCGCCGATGCCATGCAGCCGCTCGCCTTCAATATCCTCTGCACGCATCCGCCGCTCGTGCCCCGGCCGGACATGCAGGTCCGGCTCGTAGCGCTGATCGCCGACGCCTGTGGGTCCAACGGGATGACAGGCGGGCAATCAATGGACCTCGCTGCGGAAGGCCGGCGGCTGGATGCAGCCGAGCTGGAACACATCTACCGGCTCAAGACCGGACGCCTGCTCCGCGCCAGCGTGCTCGCTGCTGCCTGCTGCACTGATGCGGTTTCCACGGCAACGCGCCACGATCTCGAACGCTTCGTGGATGCACTGGGACTGGCCTTCCAGGTACGCGATGACATCCTCGATATCGAAGGCACCACGGCGGAGACCGGCAAGACCGGCGGTTCGGACCTCGCCAAGGACAAGGCAACCTATCCCCACCTGTTCGGCCTCGCCGGCGCGCGCCAGCGGGCCGACGAGTTGCTGAAGCAGGCCCTGGACGCCATCGGGGGCTACGGCCCTGAATACGATGGCCTGCGCTGGGCAGCCCGCTACATCGTACTGCGGCAGCGAAGCTAGTCAGGAAACTGCCCCAATCTGCCGGCCTGGCGGGCCGGCAGTTGTTTCGCGCCCGACGGCGCTCCTACAATCCCGGACGCCGGCCCTGCGCGAGGCGCGATGTACACCAGTTTCTTCGGCCTAAACGAGAAGCCTTTCTCGATCACTCCCGATCCGCGCTATCTCTACATGAGCGAGCGCCACGCGGAGGCGCTTGCCCATCTCATCTACGGGGTGCGGGAAAGTGGTGGCTTCATCCAGCTGACCGGCGAGGTTGGT
This sequence comes from uncultured Chromatiaceae bacterium, assembly GCA_964407855.1. Taxonomy (GTDB): domain Bacteria; phylum Pseudomonadota; class Gammaproteobacteria; order Steroidobacterales; genus SHZI01. The sequence goes on along the minus strand of CAYOXI010000022.1, from coordinate 21,623 downwards.
ACGGGCAAGACGACGCTGGTCAGGAGCCTGCTGCAGCAGCTTCCAGAGTTTGCCGATGTGGCCGTGGTGCTCAACCCCCAGCTGACCCGGACCGAGTTCCTCTGCGCCATCTGTGAGGAACTGCACCTGCCCTTGCCGGACCAGCGCCACAGCAGCAAGGCCCTCACCGACGTGCTCAATGCTTACCTGCTCCACAACCACAGCCAGGGGCGCCGGACCATCCTGATCGTGGACGAGGCGCAGAACCTGCGTGTTGAGGTGCTGGAGCAGGTGCGCCTCCTCACCAACCTCGAGACAGCCAAGCAGAAACTGCTGCAGATCATCCTGATCGGCCAGCCCGAGTTGCGGGACAGCCTTGCCAGGCAGGACATGCGCCAGCTCGCCCAGCGCATTACCGGTCGCTATCACCTGGAGCCACTGTCCCGGGAAGAGACTGCCGCCTATGTCGACCACCGGCTGAAGGTGGCCGGTGCTGTCGGCCAGATTTTCCTGCCGGCGGCGAAGCGGGAGATCTACCGGATCTCGGGCGGCGTGCCCCGGATGATCAACGTGATTGCCGACCGGGCCCTGCTCGGCGCCTACACGGCCGACCAGCAGCAGGTGCCGCCGGAACTCGTCCGGGATGCCGCCGCGGAAGTACTCGGACAGCCGCAGGCGTGGTGGCGCCGTCCCTGGTGGGCTCACCCGGCCGGCGTGGCGGGGCTGGTGGTCGCGGGGTTGCTGATCGTGCTTGCCTCGGGGTTTGCCGGCATCCAGTGGCTGCGCAGCACACAGGCGCCGGTGGAAGTCGCAGGCGGGGCCTTCCCGGCGACCGGCCCGTCGGTCACGGGGCTACCAGGCGAGGCTATGGCCCGCGATCCGGGCGGGCGGATCGCGGGCAATCCGGTGCCGCTCGGGCCGCTGCTCAGGACGAATGGCAGCCGGACCGGGACGGACACCGCCTTCAATACGCTGTTCCGGCTCTGGAACGAGGATCTCAGGAGCGATACCCGCCGGCCCTGCGTGCAGGCCGAGGAACGCGGACTGCATTGCGCTTACCAGCGGGGCACCCTGGACCAGGTGCGGACCCTTGGGCGGCCTGTCATCCTGACCCTCCGGGATGCCGACAGCAATCCGCATCAGGTGGTGCTGACCGGCCTTGGAGCCGAAACCGCGGCACTGAACCTCGGCGGCATGCTGTATCAGGTGACCAACGAGGATATCGAGCAGTTCTGGTTCGGCGAGTACCTCCTGCTGTGGCGTCCGGGGACGGAGGCCGTGAAGGTCTTCGTACCAGGCATGCGCGACCCGGGTGTGCGCTGGCTGCGGGACAGCCTCATGGCGATCCAGGGCAAGCCGGTGGAACCGGTGGACTCGGAGCTCTACGACGAAGTGCTTGCCGGCCGGGTGCGAGACTATCAGCGGGATCGCGGGCTGCCGGTGGATGGCATGGCCGGGCAGGCCACGCAGGTGGCGATCAACTCCGAGCTCAGCACGGGCGACATGCCCCGGCTGGCACTGGCGAACTGAGGTCACCAGACCCCATGTCCTTCATTCTGGATGCCCTGCGCAAGAGCGATGCGGAGCGCCAGCGGTCGGTCACCCCGGGCCTGGCCGATGCCCGCTATGCCGGCCGGCGCACGGGCCGCAGCTGGTGGATGCCCGTGCTCATCGTGGTGCTGGTGGCGAACATGCTCTTCATGGGCGCTGACTGGTTCCAGCGCTCCCGGGACGCCCCGCCGGTCACGACGGACGGCGCGGCGGGCAGCATCCCGGAAATCGAAACGCCCGCGTCGCCGCCACTGGTGCGTCCGCTCGCGCGCGAAACCAGCCAGGCGGGCTCCTTCTTTGAACCGCCGATGGAATTCGACCTGCCGCTGGCCGGCGTCGAAGCCTCCCGTGACCTGCCGTCACCTCCGCCACCCCCGGCGCCGGCTGCGGCGTTTGTCGCCGCCGATCCTGCGCCTCCGCCGAACGTCCCCTCGCGTATCCTGGAGGGCAATGACCTGCCCACCTTCGAGAAGCTGCTGGGCGCCGGGACGCTGGAGATCCCGATGCTGAATCTCGACCTCCACGTCTACAGCAGCGTGGCAGCCGGCCGTTTCGTGGTGATCAATTCACGCAAGTACAACGAGGGTGGACAACTCACCGAAGGCCCCCAGGTGGAAGCCATTACGCCCGATGGCGTGATCCTGACCAGTGGCGGCCAGCGCTTTACGCTGGCCCGCAAATGAGCCATCGCCGGTGAAGCCCCGCCAGCCGTTCCGGGTTGCCTACCTGGACGGTCGTCGTTTCCAGCGACTCCTGCTGGGGGGCATCGCGCGGCTGGTGGGCGAGCGCGGACACCTCGACCGGATCAATGTCTTTCCGGTGCCCGATGGCGATACCGGCACCAACCTGGCCCTGACCTTCACGGCGGTTGGCGAGCGACTCACGACCACTTCGACCCGTCATGCCGGGGAACTGCTGTCGGCAGCGGCCGACGCGGCACTGGACGGCGCACGCGGCAATTCCGGTGCCATCTTCGCCCAGTACCTGCAGGGACTGAGCGAAGCGCTGTCGGGGCATGAACGGGTGCGGCCGGGCGAGCTGGCCCTTGCGCTTGCCTCGGCGGAGGGCCTGGCCCGCAGCGCCATCCAGAATCCCGCCGAAGGGACGGTGCTGACCGTCATGCGGGAGATCGCGGCAGCGGTGGCGCCGGACCAGCTGCCCGAGCACTCAGACTTCCTTACCCTTCTGACCCTGCTCCTGACCCGCGCCCGCGCCGCGGTGAGCGCCACCCAGCAGACTCTGAGCTCGTTGCGCGATGCGGGCGTCGAGGACGCCGGCGCACGGGGACTGCTGGTGCTGCTGGAGGGGATGGCGGACGCGCTGCAGCCTGGCCTCGCGCCGGCTGGCGCCACGGCATCGGATGACGATCCGGCCCTGCGGGCGTCAGTGGACCTCGGTCACGTGGGGCCGCCGGAGCACCGCTTCTGTACCGAGTGCCTGGTGACGGGCAGCAACATCGACCGGGATGGCCTGCGCGCTGAACTCGCGGCGATCGGCAGCAGCTGCGTGGTGGTCGGTGGCCTGAACAAGGCCCGCCTGCACGTGCACGTCAATGATCCGGTCGAGGCCTTCACGATCGCCCGCCGGTACGGACATGTGTCCGCGGAGAAGGCCGACGACATGCTGCGCCAGGAGCGATCCCTGACCGCCGCAGGCCGGCGGGTGGCGATCGTGTCGGATTCGGGTGCCGACCTGCCGGCGGAGGTCTGGGACGAATTCGGCATCCAGATGGTGCCGCTGCGGGTGAACTTCGGCGCCGAAAGCCATCTGGACAAGGTAGGCCTGACGGCCGACAGCTTCTTCGACGAACTGGCCAGAAACCCGGTGCATCCCAAGACGTCGCAGCCACCACCCGGCGACTTCCGGCGGGCTTTCGAGCTGCTCTCTTCCCACTTCGAGCATGTCGTCGCGGTGAGTCTCACCGGCAAACTGAGCGGCACACTGCAGGCGGCGGTATCGGCCGCCAGCCGGATCAGCAAGCCCGAGCAGGTGTCCGTCGTTGACAGTCGCAACATTTCGGTGGGCCAGGGCCTCATCGTGCTCCGGGCGGCCGAGGAAGCCCGGGCAGGACACGGCGCCGAAGCCGTCCGTCAGGCAGCGGCGCGGGCCGCCGATCGAACCCGCAGTTACGGCGCCATCCCGGACCTGAGCTACGCGGTCCGGGGAGGGCGGATTCCCCAGCCCTGGCGGTGGCTGGCAGGCCGGCTGCCGCTCAGCTTCCTGATCTCGACCGACGACGAGGGCGGTGTCCGCGTCCGGCGCGTAATGCGGCGCGGAGGCGACCGGGTGGCGGCGCTGATCAGGGTCGCGGACAGTGATCGCCGGACCAGGCCAGCAGGCACGACGCTGCGGATCGCGCTGGCCCATGCGGACTGCCCGGCGCAGGCCGAGGCGCTGCGGGTGGCCTGCCTGGCCACGCTGACCAATGTGGAATCCCTGAGCATCAGCCGGCTGGGACCAGCCGTGGGCGTGCACGGCGGCCCGGGCACGCTGGTGCTGGCCATTCAGGAGTACGAGCCTCCCCTGCCGGCGGCGCCTGACTCCGCCTAATCCCGGATCCGCACCCCCCGGTGCAGCATCAGTACGCAGGTGCCGAAGAGCACCGCGAGACACACGATCATCATGCCGTAGGCCACGCCGATGTTGATATCGGAAACCCCCAGCATGCCGTAGCGGAAGGCGCTCACCAGGTACAGGATCGGGTTCAGCAGTGACAGTTGCTGGGCGAAGTCCGGCAACAGCGAGATCGAGTAGAACACGCCGCCCAGATAGGTGAGCGGGGTGAGTACGAAGGACGGGATGATGGAGACATCGTCGAAGTTCTTCGCCAGGATGCCGTTGATCAGCCCGCCCAGCGAGAAGATGCAGGCGCAGAGGAGGAACACCGAGATCGTGATCAGCGGGTGGGTCAGGGGCAGCGGCGTGAAGAACAGCGCCACTGCGGTCACGGCCAGGCCCACCATCAGGCCGCGGATAATGCCCCCGGCCATGTGCCCCAGGACGATTGTCACGGTGGACATGGGTGACACCAGCATCTCCTCCAGGTGGCGGTTGATCTTCGCCGAGAAGAACGACGACACCACGTTGCCGTAGGAGTTGGTGATCACCGCCATCATGATCAGTCCCGGGGCGATGTACTGCTTGTAGTCAAAGCCGCCCATCTGGCCGATCCGGCTGCCGATCAGGCTGCCGAAGATGATGAAGTAGAGCCCCATGTTGATGACCGGGGGCACGATGGTCTGGCCCCAGATGCGCATCACGCGGAAAAACTCCCGCCGCGCGAGGGTGCTGAGGGCAACCGCCTGCTGCCGCAGGCTCATCGCTCGCCCCACCCGGCCAGGCCCGCCGACGCTCCGTCCACCGTTACCGGCTTCCGCTCGGTGAGCGTCAGGAACAGTTCCTCCAGCCGGTTGGCCTTGTTGCGCAGGCTGAGCACCTGCAGGCCGGCGGCGGAAAGCCCTGCAAACAGCTCGTTGATGTCCCGGGACCTGGGCACCGCCACTTCGAGCTCGTGAGGACCCTGCAGCCGCAGGTGGAAGCCTGGCAGTACCGGTGCGTTACTGCAGGGTTCGCGCAGCATCAGCAGGAAGACTTCCTCGTCGAGCTTGCCCAGCACCTGGTGCATCGGGCCCTGCTCGATGACCCGGCCGTGGTCGATGATCGCCACGTGGCGACACAGGTTCTCGGCCTCTTCCAGGTAGTGGGTGGTGAGGATGATCGTGGTTCCGGCGGCATTGAGGTCGCGGAGAAAATCCCACATCGAGCGCCGGATCTCGATGTCCACCCCGGCGGTGGGTTCATCCAGGATCAGCAGGCGCGGCTCGTGCACCAGGGCCCGGGCAATCATCAGTCGGCGCTTCATGCCACCGGAGAGGCTGCGGGCCGTGGCGTCCCGCTTGTCCCAGAGCTGCAGTTGCCGGAGGCAGATTTCCGCCCGCGCGCGCGCCCGGGCCGGGGGCAGGCCGTAGAAGCCGGCCTGGTGAACGACGATGTTCCGGACCTTGTCCCACTGGTTCAGGTTGAGCTCCTGGGGCACGACGCCGATGGCGTTCTTCACCGCCGTGCGCTCCCGGTCGAGGTCGTGCCCGAACACGCTGACCTGCCCGCTGGTCTTGTTCACCAGGGAAGTGACGATGCCGATGAGGCTGGTCTTGCCGGCGCCGTTGGGGCCCAGCAGCGCAAAGAAATCCCCCGCGGCCACGTCCAGGTCGACGCCGGCGAGGGCCTGCACGCCGCTGGCATAGACCTTCACAAGGTTGCGGACCGACAGGGCGTGCATGGCGCCGCATTGTGCCTGCTTCGGACCAGCGAGGGGACGCTGGCCCGCAGCGGCACCGCGCTCCGGATTCAGTGCCGCCGCAGTCTTGCCGGCGGCCGGGCGGGCGGCGAACGGCCGGGCGCCGCCTCGGCAGACGGCAGCCGCTGGATCAGCGTCAGTTGCACAACAGACAGGCGGGCGGCCATCAGGATTTCCGATCCGGGCAAGCTGGCTGCCCGGACCAGATCGGGCCACAGGCGGGCGTGGTGGCAGAAGCGCGCCTCGAGGGAGTCGCTGGCGATCACTGCCGCATGCTGTAGTTCGCGGAACGCAGCACCCCGGAGCCGATCGACCGCAAGGCTGCCCGGCCCGACGCACAGGGTCGCGACCAGACGGTCACCCCGGGCCGTGTGCCATAGCCAGGTGAGCAGGGAGGCGGCATAGAGCCGGGCCGCGTCAGAACGGCGGGAGGGTTCCGGGATGGCCGGGCCGGCGTCTTCTGACACCCGCCGGGGAAGCGCCGGGGGCGGCAGGTTCGGAAATCCGGCCAGCAGGCAGGGCGTCTGCGCCAGCGCCTCCACCTGATCCGGTGCCAGGGCATTGATACGCGCACGAATCTGGGCATCCAGGCCATAGACCCGGCCGCTGTCCCGACTCTCCCGGATCAGATGCAGGAATTCCCGGTTGAACTCGCAGATCTCGCCCCCTACCGGCGTATCCAGCCATTTGCTCGTCATTTGCGGTGCTCCCCGGGGACCAATGAGGAATTACTATAATTGGTCCAATCGGACCAAATAAAGTCGAATATGATCAGGATTTGGTCCAAATGGACCAAATATAATCACTCCGGGGAGAAAGTGATGCGGGCAACGGACAACCGATACGCGGCAGAGCGGGCGCGCTTTGACCTGGCGGTGCGCATGATTGAGCACGAGGCCCGGACCGGCACGATCCGGCTGTGCACGGGCTTTACAGACGACCGGATCCGGAAAATCTATGCCAGCTACTTCCCGGACCGGTCGCAGGTGCGCCGCCGGCGGGGCAAGACGCCCAGCCAGATCGGACCCTTCGTCAGCTCGGCCCGGCGGCAGGCGGAGGCCAGCCTGCTGGCCGGGCTGCTGGTCCATCAGGGGGCGGCCGCCCTGGATGGCCGCAGCCAGGGACTCCGGGCGGCCATGGCCCCCGGTCCGGCACTCGGCACCTGCTTCTGCGAGGCCTTCGAGGCCTACCTGATCCTCCACCCGGAACCCCAGCTGTCCTTCGAATGGGCCTGGAATCTCTACCGTTCACTGGTGGGCAGCGGCGAACTCCGCATGGCCTGGTGCGGCCTTTGCGACGGGCCCTATGTGCAGGATGCCTACGCGCTGGACTACGAGCGCTGCCCGTTTTGCGAGGTCAAGGATCACGCGTAATCTGGGGTGATGAATCCCCTCACCTTCAGCGGCTCCAATGTCGACCGCTTCGCCACGCTCCGGCAGCAGCCGGAGGCGCTGGCAGCGGCCCTGCTGGAGGCGGACGCCGGCTTCCTCCCGGTCTGGCAGTCCCGGTGCCTGCTCCGCGAGGGCGCGGTGCTGATCAGCCGGCGGGAAGAGCTGGCGCTGCTGGCGCCGGGGCCCGATGAAGTCGTCTTCCTCGGCCGGCGGGGCGGCCGGGCCCTGTTCGCGGTGGAACTGCGCGGTCCCGCGCCGCCGCCGGATTTCCCGGCCGAGGCCTTCATCGGCCTGCGGGAACTGGTCAGCCAGGTCAGCGAGGAGGACGCCGCGCTGCTGGCCTACGCCCGGGCGATGATCCTGTGGCGGGAGCGGCACCGGTACTGCGGGGTCTGCGGCGCGCCGAATCGCCCGGTCGACGGCGGCTTTGTGATGGCCTGCACGGGTCCCGGCTGTGACCACCGCGCCTTTCCCCGCATTGATCCCGCGGTGATCGTGCTGGTGCACCGGGGCGACCGGTGCCTGTTGGGCCGGCAGGCCAGCTGGCCGCCCGGCCGCCTGTCGACCATTGCGGGCTTCGTCGAGCCCGGCGAATCCCTGGAAGAGGCCGTCACCCGCGAAGTCCACGAGGAAACCAACATCCGCGTCGGCGCCTGCCAGTACCTGGGATCCCAGCCCTGGCCTTTTCCGGCCGCGATGATGATCGGCTTTCACGCGGAGGGTCGGAGCGACGAGATCCGCTTCAATGACGGCGAGCTCGTCGAGGCTCGCTGGCTGTCCCGGGAAGAGATAGCGGCCGAACGGATTGGCCTGCCGCCGAAAGTCTCCGTCGCTTTCCGGCTGATCGAGGCCTGGTACGACCAGGTGCCAGGTCCGGGGCTTGCCAGCCTCGGGCTCGACAGCGCGATGTTCCGGCGCCCGGAGCAGCCGGCGGACTACCGGTAGGCAGGCGGGTCTCCGGACCATGTGCCTGGTCGCCGTCGCCTGGCAGGCGCACCCCCGCTACCCCCTCATCCTGCTCGGCAACCGCGATGAGTTTCACGCCCGGCCCTCGGCCCCGGCGGACTGGTGGCCCGACGCGCCACAGGTCTTCGGCGGCCGGGATCTGCAGGCGGGCGGCAGCTGGCTGGGTGTGTCGCGGGACGGGCGGGTGGCAGTGGTCACCAACAATCCGGAACGGCCACCCGGTGCCGCGCACCCGGAAAGCCGGGGCAAGCTGGTCAGCCGCTGGCTGCGGAGTTCAGCGACACCGGCCGCCTTCACAGCCGCCCTCGCCGAGGAAGAGCATCGCTTCGGGGGTTTCGCGCTCGTGGTGGGGACTGTAACGGCCGGTTGCACGGGTCTGGTCGCACCGGCCGGCAGCCTGGGCGGACGCTGGTCACTGCCGGCGGGCATCACGGTGCTGTCGAATTCGAGCCGGGAACAGCCCTGGCCCAAGGTCGGCTGGCTGGCGAAAGCACTCACCCGTTACCTGGAACGCGACGAGCCCGACAGCGGTGAACTGCTGGCGCTGCTGGAGCGGCGCATGCCGGTGGCGCCACCCAATGGCGATTCTCCCCGGGAACTTGTGCGGGTAACGCCCTTCGTCAGCGGCACCGGGTACGGCACCCGCGCCTCCACACTGATCCTCGCCGACCGCGAGGGCGGGGTGCGGGTGATCGAGCGGCGCTTCGGGCCGGGCGGGGTGCCGGCGGGGGAATCCCGGGCGCGGTGGTAAAATGTCAATACATCTGTATTGACATTACCCGCCGTCCCGGGCCATGCTGGCCGGGTGACGACCAAGACCGCCCAGCTGCAGATCCGGGTGTCCCCGGCCGAGAAAGCCGCGATCCAGCGGGCGGCGCGGCGTGCCGGTCTGGACATGTCGTCGTTTGTCCTGGGCCGCCTGCTACCAGCGGCCGGCTCGCGCTTCGGGGAGCTGGTGGCGGCCGTTGCCGCGGAGCGGGCTGATGGGCGGTTCGCGCTCGCAGAGCTGAACAGCTTCCTGTCCGCGCTGGGTGCGGGGGAGTTGCAGGACGCGGTGGCCGCAGCACCGCCGCATGGCCTGGCGCCAGAGCGAGCCAACTACATCGCGGCCATGGTGGAGTACGCCTGTGCCCGGCGCGGTCTGGGGCCACCCGCCTGGACCGGCGACATTCCGCCCCTCGCAAGCCCGTTGTTCGGCTCGGCGCTGGAGAGCCTGCGGCTGTATCTGCTCAGCCATGCACCGCCCCCGTTCCGGCGGCGCAATATCTTTGTCGACGCCACGCTCGGCGCCCAGGTCTGAGATGCCCGGTCTGGAGAGCAATGAACTGCGCTGCCTCTTCGCCCTGCTCAATGAGGAGCTCGGCAGGTCGGACACCGAGGGCGAGCTGTTCCTGGTGGGTGGCGCCGTAATGTGCCTGGCCTACGCGGCGCGTCCCTCCACCCGGGACGTGGATGCGCTGTTTCGCCCCGCCCGCCAGGTGCGGGAGGCGGCCGCCCGGGTGGCGGCGCGCGCCGGGGTGCCGGCGGACTGGCTGAATGACGGCGTCAAAGGCTTTCTCAGCGAGCACGGCAGCTTCAGTCCGTTCCTCGAACTGGATCACCTGCGGGTGATGGTCGCCCAGCCGGAATATCTGCTGGCCATGAAGTGCCTGGCCCTGCGCATCGGTGCGGAGTTCCACGACGAGGATGACATCCGCTATCTGCTGCGCCACCTGAATGTCACGCGCTACGAGCAGGCCGTCGAGATCATCAGCCGCTTTTACCCGGTGGACAGTTTTCCCCAGAAGACGCTCTATGCGCTGGGCGAGCTCCTGCCCGGGCGGAATTGACGGACTTACTCTACCCCGGTGCCCGTAGGTTTCGTTGCACACGGACGGTAGCCTCTACCGGATCTCGTCCAGTATGGAGCCCTCGGCGATGGGCCGACCGATGGCCAACTGCAGTTGCCAGCTGTCGTTGTCCACCCAGCCGAGTGACAACAGAAAGGGTCCGATGGGCGTGCGGCCGCCGAGCGAGCCCGATACGCCGTACAGCGCCCCGTCCCTGACTTCATCGATTCGTCCGCCCATGCGGCCGGCCTGGACACGCACGCCGGCATACAGCGCCTGGCCAAACAGGGACTGGATGTCCGCGATTTTCCAGAAATACCTTGAGCCCGCGAACCAGTAGCTGTCACCCCGCAGTTCGCCCCGCTGCAGGCCCGGAAAGGTCCGGATCCCACCGAGCTGGAAGGCCTGGGGCACGGCGAGGATGCCACTGAGTTCCTTGCCGCCACCGAGGATCAGGCTGAGCGCATCGCCCCGGAAGGGGTAGGACTTGGTGAACACGCCCTCGACAAGGCCGTAGTCCTGCTCGCCGCCGAGCCAGGATCCGGAACTGGCCAGCCGCGCATTGAGGAAGGTGCCGCTGGTCGGCAGGGCCACCGAGTCACGGGTGTCGTAGACCACGCGCAGCTGGAGACTGGAGTCCCGCTCCCGCTCGCCGTCCGGCAGGATCGTCGCACCTGTATCCCGGTCCGGCTCAAACCAGCCACTGCGAACGCCAATGCGGACCTGCACCCGGGTGCTCAGGTTGACGCCGGCGTCGGCCTGGCCGTACAACTCGCTGATGTCATATCGGGCCACCCGGTCACCATCGAAATAGATGTCCTCGAAATTGCGCTCGAAGCGCGCGAGCGGCTCCACGAAGAAGCGCTGCCGGACGTCAATGGGCTGGTAGAGGCTGGTGTCCAGCAACCATTGCTCGCCCAGCTGGATTGCGTTTCGCCACTCACCACCGCGGGCATTCAGCCAGGTACGAGTGTGCTCGGCGCGCAGCACGGCATCGAGAGCCCCGCCGTTGTCGGCGGCAAGCCCGAGGTCGAAGCGGACGAAATCTGGCCCCCAGGATTTCTCCACCGGCGTAATCTCAAGAACCTGCGCTGCGGGTGGTCCGGCAAGGCGATAGGCCACACGCTCGAAATCGCCGAGCGCAAACACCCGGCCGGTGTCCGCGATGACCTGCGCCCGGGTGACCTCTACACCGGGCCCGACGTACTTCAGCTGGTCCTGCACATACACCGGATTGACGCGCTCCAGGCCTAGCACCTTGACGTCGGCCAGGCGAATCGCCGCATTCCCCTCCCGGTTCAGCGCCAGGCGCCAGGCCATGTACTCAGCCTCTGGCAGCGAGAAGCGTCGCAGTTCATCCTGCCGGGCAAGGGCAGCTTCGCGACCCAGGGGCACTGCATCCGGCACCCGGTCGAAGGCAGCAGGACCGATGTCGCCCATCGGCACCACAATGCTGATGTCCTGGTCGGTGAGGCTCGCAATCTGCGCCTTCTGGTTGGCGTCGATCATCACGTCCAATGACCGGCTCGCCAGTGAGGTTGCTTCACTGAGATCCACAAGCTTCGGGACCGGTGAGGAGAGTGACACCGCAATCACGACGTCTGCGCATAGCTCCCGGGCGATGTCCACGGGCAGATTGCGCATCATCCCGCCGTCGGCCAGCACCTGTTCGCCGATGACCACTGGGGAGAAGGCGCCCGGCACAGCCATGCTGGCCCGCATGGCCACCGACAGATCGCCGGAGCCCAGAACCACCATCTCCCCGGCCAGCATGTCGGTGGCCACGGCGCGGAACGGAATCGGCAGATCGTCGAAGTCCCTCGTGTGCCGGGCGTCGGCCACCAGACCCCGGATGACGTCCTCAATGTCCTGGGTCTTCAGCAGGCCGCCGGGTATCTTCAGCCGGCCGGCTTTGAGCCCGATGTCGAGACTGTTGGTGTAGGTAATGCCCGCCAGCTTCCGGTTGATGGGAGTACGGGCTCGCAGGCCCTCGGACCCAACGGTTCGCGACCAGTTGATGCCGAGCACGGCGCGCTCGATTTCCTCCGGGGGAAGGCCGGAGGCGAACGTACCGCCGACCAGCGCGCCCATGCTGGTGCCGGTTACGCAGTCCACCGGTATCCGCAGCTCATCCAGTACCCGCAGGACGCCGATGTGCGCCGCACCCTTGGCCCCGCCGCCACCGAGGACCAGGCCGATGCGGGGACGGTCGGGAACTGCCGGGACCCCCGGGGCAGCCGCCCAGGTCGCAGGCCCGCCCAGCAGGGCGAGTACCAGGCTCAGTCCGATCCCAAATTGAGTAACGTTCAGCATTGGTGTGTCCGTCATCATGCGCCCGGCTCCCGGATCATCTCCGCCACGGCGGCCTGCGCCCGGTTGAGCTGCTCCCGGCTGAGCCTGCCCGCGAGGATGTCGAGGTTGCTCCGGGCACCGGGATGGCCCTGCAGGGCCGCGAGCGTCCACCACTGGTAGATCTCCGCCAGGTCCGGCTCGCCGCCCGCACCGTTATAAAGCAGTGCGCCCAGGTTGAACTGGCCCTTCGGGTGCCCCTGGGCAGCGGCCAGCCGGAAGCATTCCAGCGCCGCGCCGTGGTCCTCGGGGACACCGGTGCCGGCCAGGTACATCAGGCCGAGGTTCACCTGCGCATCCGCATTGCCCTGGCCTGCGGACCGGCGATACCACCCGGCCGCGGCGGCCTCGTCCTTGGCCACCCCGTCGCCGGTGTCATGCATGAGGCCCAGATGCAGTTGCGCATCGGCGTGCCCCTGCTGGGCGGCCAGCCGGTACCACCTCGCAGCGCCGGCCGCATCCCGGGAAGCACCCACGGCGTTGTCGAGCCGCAGCGCCAGCTCGTAGCGGGCCCGTACGTCGCCCGCCTCTGCCGCCGTCAACAATGCCTGCCGGTCATCCGTCATCGGTGCCGTCACCCGGGGAACCGGCGGCAGTCTAGCGGGTCGCCCGTTGGTGCATGAACGGGCCGGAAACTGCTCTGGTGCGCAGCTGTAGAAACTGCTACGGTTACATGTAACCTGCCCGAGCAGAATGGCATGCCCAGCTCAGCAAAGACCTCGCGGGAAAAGGTGCAGAAGCACCGCGACCGTTTGCGTGCCCAGGGGATGCGGCCCATCCAGATCTGGGTACCCGACGTGCACAGCCGCTCCTTCATCCGGGCGGCCCGGCTGCAGTCCCGGCTGGTGGCGGCCAGCCCCCATGCCGCGGACGATCAGGCCTTCATTGATGCCATTGCGCTGGATGCCGGGGATTGAGGCGGGGCGAAATCTGGACAGTGGCCGGGGGCTCCCGCTACACCGGCAAACCCCGTCCCGCCGTCATCGTGCAGGACGACAGTTTTGGCGGGACGAGCTCGGTAACGCTGTGCGTCCTGACCAGTGACCCCCTGGAGGCCCCTCTCCTGCGGCTGCCAGTCAAGGCTTCCGCGACGAACGGCCTGCGCGAGGACTGCCAGCTGATGCTGGACAAGATCAGCACCGTTCCGCGCCACCGTCTCGGACGTAAGATCGGCGCGCTGGCGGCGGCCGACCTTGTCCGTCTGAACCGGGGGCTGGTGGTGCTTCTCGGTCTGGCTGGCTAGCAGATCAGGACTGATTTTCCCCGCCCTGTGATCCCGGTCACTCTGGCAGGCTCGGCGCTGGTGCACTAACGGACCAGCGCGTGACGGCGGTCCGGACGGTCATCAACCTGGACGCGCGGCCCTTGACTCCGTCCTCGATCTGGATACTATGCGCATCCCTTTCGGGTTATGTGCATGGGTGACCGATGCCGGTCGGAGCCGAACAGCGTGAGCAGCGTCAGCAGGCGATCCTGAAGATCCTGCGGCGCCAGCACGTGTCCCGCCAGGATGAACTCGTGGAAATCTTGCGCCAGCGGGGCATCGAGGCCACCCAGTCCAGTATCAGCCGGGACCTGCGCCAGCTTGGCGTAACCAAGCTGGACCAGGAGTACCGGCCCGTGGCCGGGGGGGAAGAGCCCGAGGCCGGCCGGGGACTCGAGCTGCTGGCCGAGTTCGTCGTGCAGATCGTCACCGCCGGGCCACACCAGACGGTAGTCAAGACCGTGGAGGGCGCCGCGGGCCAGGTGGGCCTCGCGCTGGACCGGTCCGGCTGGCCCGAAATCGTCGGTACGGTGTCCGGCGACGACACGATTTTTGTGGCCACCCGCACCGCCGGCGACCAGCGGCGGCTGGTCGCGAGGCTGCGCAGCCGCTTCAGCGGCAGCGCCAGCAACTGAGCCGCTTCATCCAGCCTATTGACGAGAGCAGCAGCATGACCACCGACACCACGATCCAGCAGCAGAGCGGCTCGCCGATCATCCTCGGCTTCTCGGGAGGACTGGACACCTCGTTCTGCGTCCCCTGGCTGAAAGAGCGCTACGGGCGTCCGGTGGTCACGGTGACGATCAACACCGGCGGCATTGACGACGCCGCGGCGCGGGACCTCGAGGAGCGCTCGCGGGCGCTGGGCGCCGTCGAGCATGTGCTGGTCGAAGCCCGGCCGGCCTTTTTCGACCGGGTGCTCAAGTACCTGGTGTTCGGCAACGTCCGGCGGGGGCACCTGTATCCGCTGTGCGTGGGCGCCGAGCGGGGCATCCAGGCCACCTTGCTGGCAGAGCTCGCGAAGGCCCGGGGCAGCCAGACCGTGGCGCATGGCTGTACAGCGGCCGGCAACGACCAGGTGCGCTTCGAGGTTGCGCTCCGCACCATCGCGCCGGGCCTGGAGGTGCTGGCACCGGTGCGGGACGAGGGCTTCATCCGCACCGAACAGCAGGCCTACCTGGAGAAGCATGGCTTTCCGGTACCCCTGAAGGGCTCGGCCTACTCGATCAACCGGGGCCTCTGGGGCGTCACGATCGGTGGCCGGGAAACCCTTGATTCGAAGGCGTCGATTCCGGAGGACGCCTGGGTGCTGTCGGCCGGCGCCTTCAGCCACCCGCAGCCGCCCCGGTCGCTGACCATCGGCTTCACCCGGGGCATACCGACCTCGCTCGATGGCAAGGCGATTGAGCCCGTGGATCTGATCGAGGCCCTCGAGAGCCTGGCCGGCCCCTACGGCATCGGCCGTGGCATCCATGTGGGCGACACGGTGCTCGGCACCAAGGGCCGGGTGGCCTTCGAGGCCCCGGCGGCCGATCTGCTGCTCACCGCCCACCGGGAACTGGAGAAGCTGGTGCTGTCCGGCCCCCAGCAGCGCATCAAGGACCAGGTGGCGACCCAGTACGGTGACTTCGTGCATGAAGGCAAGCAGCTCGACCCGGTGTGCCGCGACATCGAGGCGCTGCTCACGTCGGCCCAGCAGCGGGTCACCGGCGAGGTACAGGTGCTGCTCCGGCCCGGCAGCCTGTTCATCGAGGGCGTGGTCTCGCCCCACTCGCTGATGGCCGCCACGAAGGGCGTGTACGGCGAGAAGGCCGGCGAATGGACGCCGGCCGACGCGCTGGGCTATTCCCGCATTCTTTCCCTGCCGGGCATCCTGCAGACCCGGTCCGCCGGCGGGACACCATCCCCATGAAGCCCATCGTCGCGGACAAGATCGCCTCCGTCGCCCAGCATCTGAACCTGAAGCGGGAGCTGCGGGTCAGCGCAGACATCCCCTGCGAGGAGGGCGTGCTGATCGCCGGCGAGGTGCTCAACAACAAGAACACCTATAACCAGCTGGAACTCACCAGCGGGCGCATGGCCGTGGTCAAGAAGGGCGACATCGTGGTGGGCGCGCTGGGCCACCGGAAGGCGCTGTTCGGCTATTCCGGCCACATTCCGGCGACGATTGCCGTCGGCGACACCCTGCAGCTGCTCAACATGGGCGGCGTGATCGGCGCCTGCGATTCCATCAACGCGAGTTTCGGCCAGCCCTTCGACGTGCGCGTACTGGGCAGCGTCCTCAACTTTCCGTTCCTCGGCCAGCGCATCGGTGTCCCCGCGCGCATCGGCCTGGAGCAGCTGGCCGATGCCCCGGCCGTGGACACCCGCGGCGTGCCGGTAATAGCGATCGCCGGCACCTGCATGAACTCCGGCAAGACGGCAGCGGCCTGCGCGATTGTCAGCCGCCTGCGGCATCACGGCCATACGGTCGACGCCTTCAAGGCCACGGGGGTTTCACTGCGGCGGGACATCCTGGCCATGGAGGATGCAGGGGCGCGGTCCACGCTGATTTTCTCCGACTTCGGTGTGGTCAGCACCACCGCCGCCAATGGTCCGGCCGTGACCCGCACCATGCTCACGCGGCTGGCGGCCCGGAAGCCCGACGTGATCGTCTTTGAGCTGGGCGACGGCATCCTCGGCGCCTATGGCGTGGAGGCGATCCTGCGGGATGCGGGTATCCGGGACGCCCTCACCTGCCTCGTGCTCTGCGCCAATGACCCGGTGGCTGCGTGGGGCGGCGTCAAGCTGCTGCGGGAAGATTTCGGCATCGAGCCCGGCATCGTGACCGGCCCCGCCACCGACAATGATGTCGGCAAGCAGATCATCAAGGACCGCATGCAGGTGCCGGCCATCAACGCGGTGACCGAATCCATGCAGCTCGGCGATGCCGTCACCGCCCACGTGGGCCTCAGCCTTACATGACGCCTCACATGACGGCAGCCACGCCAACGCCCGTCCCGACGCTGATCGTCGGCGGTACCGGCTATGTCGCCGGCGAACTGCTGCGCCTCGTGGGCCAGCATCCGGGCCTGCAGCTGGCCGGCGTCTCGTCCGAGAGCCAGGCTGGCAGCCTGGTCAGCGCCTCGTTTCCGCATCTCGCGCCGCTGCTGCAGGATCTGCCCTTCATCAGCCAGGCGGAACTGGCCGGGCGGATCCGCGGCGAACGGGTGGCGATCTTCTCCGCCGCACCTCACGTGGTGAGTGCGCAGGTGGTGGGTGCGCTGCTGGCCGCCGCCGATGCAAGGCAGACGCCGGTCACGGTCGTGGATGTGTCCTCGGACTTCCGTTTCCGGCGGGACCAGGAATTCCAGGCGGTCTACAAGTCGCCCCACGGCGCGCCGGAGCTGCTGTCCAGCTTCGTCTGTGCGCTGCCCGAGCACGTGGCGGGCCGACCCGCCCCGCATGTCGGCCACCCGGGCTGCTTTGCGAGCGCGATGCTGGCGGGCCTGGTGCCCCTGCTCAGTCTCGGACTGACGCAGGGTCCGGTCTATGCATCCGGCGTCACCGGCAGCACGGGTGCAGGGCGCACGCCGATTGCGACGACCCACCATCCGGAGCGGCACTCCAACCTGTTTGCCTACAACCCGCTGCAGCACCGGCATACGCCGGAAGTCATCCAGATCTGCGCGCAGCTTACCGGCGTGTCGCCCGAGCTTTACTTCATTCCCCATTCCGGGCCTTTCGCGCGCGGCATCCACATGACGCTGCAGGCGCGGCTGGCCGCGCCGCTCACGACGGACGAGATCCGGGACCGGATCGCCGGCTTCTATGCCGGCTGCGAGTTCATACGCGTCGTGGACGGCATGCCCCGGGTCAAGGACGTGGCGGGCAGCAACTACTGTCATCTGGGCGTGGCCGCCAGTGGTCACAGCGTGGCGGTGATGGTGACGCTGGACAACCTCATCAAGGGCGCCGCCGGCGGCGCGGTGCAGTGGATGAACCGGCTGCTGGGGCTGCCGGAGACCGCCGGCCTGACGGCGCCGGCCCCGGGCTGGATCTGACCCGATGATCACGCGATCACAGGCAGCCGAGGCCCGGCACCTGCTGCAGGTCTACGGCCAGCTGCCGGTCGACGTGGACACGGCCGAGGGTGTCTACCTGCATGCCGGCAAGCGGCGGATCATCGACTTCTACGGCGGGCACGCGGTGGCGGCGCTGGGCTATGCCCACCCGGATCTGCTGGCAGCGCTGGATGCGCAGGCGCGGACGCTCTACTTCCAGAGCAATGCGGTGGCCCTCGAGGTGCGGGCCCGGGCAGCGGATGCCCTCGCCGCCTTCGCCCCGCCGGGGCTGGACCGGGTATTCCTGGCGAACAGCGGTGCGGAAGCCAACGAGAACGCCCTGCGGGTGGCCTGCCGTGTCACCGGACGCAGCAAGATCCTCGCCCTCGAGCACGGCTTTCACGGGCGCACCACTGCTGCGGCGGCGGTGACCTGGGGTGCGGCGAAATCGTGGTATGGCTTTCCCCGGACGCCCTTCGATGTGGCCTTCATTCCGCGGGATGATGCAGGGCAGGCCGAGGCGCTGATCGACAACTCCACCGCAGCGGTGATCATCGAACTGGTCCAGGGCCTGGCCGGGGCCTACGACCTCAATCCCGCCTTCGTGCGCAGCGTTGCCGCAGCCTGCCAGCGGCACGGGGCCCTGCTGATCGTGGATGAAGTGCAGAGTGGCGTTGGCCGCACCGGCGCGCCCTTTGCAGCCCAGCTGTACAACGTGACGCCGGACATGCTGACCACGGCCAAGGCGCTGGGCGGCGGCTTTCCCTGCAGTGCCCTGCTGCTCACCGAAGCGCTGGCGGCAGAGCTCCGCGCCGGAGAGCTCGGCACGACCTTCGGCGGCGGTCCCATGGCCTGTGCCCTGATCAGTACCGTTCTGCACGTCATCCACCGCGATGAACTGCTGGCCAACGTCCGGACCCTGTCGGCAGAGATCCGCAGCCGGGCCTCGGTAGGCCCGGTGACGGGCGTGCAGGGGCGGGGTTTTCTCCTCGGGTTGCGCTGCCGGCGGCCGGCGAAGGAGATCCAGGCCGAGCTGCTGGAACGGGACATCCTGGTGGGCACCAGCTCCGACCCCGCTGTCATCCGGCTGCTGCCCCCGCTGACGCTGGCACAGGAACACGTGGATACACTGATCGCCGCCCTCACTGACCTCTCCTGACAGAAGGAACCCGTATGGCCCTCAAGCTCTTCAATGACCTCGCTGACTTCAGCATTCCGGAAGTGGAGGCGATGCTTGCGCTGGCCCGGCGCCTGCAGGCACGGCCCGAACCCCGCGCCCTTGAGGGCAAGGTACTGGCCCTGCTCTTCCTGAGCCCGTCGCTGCGCACCCTGTCCTCGTTCCAGGCCGCCATGGTCCGGCTGGGCGGCGGCTCCTTCGTGATCTCGCCGGACATGTCCATTCATGGCCTTGAGAACCGGTCGGGCATCGTCATGGACGGCATGGCCGCCGAGCACCTGCGGGAAGCGATTCCAGTGATCAGCTCCTATGGCGATGCGCTCGGGATCCGGGCCTTTGCCAACCGCGTGAGCCTGGACGACGACCTGGCCGACAAGGAGTTCGTCGCCATGCGTGAGCTGGTGAACATCCCGCTCATCAACATGGAATCGGCCATCCAGCATCCCTGCCAGAGCCTCGCCGACTGGAAGACCCTGGACGAACTGAAAATGCCCAAAAAGGGTGGCAGGTTCGTGCTGTCCTGGTCCTGGCATCCGAAGGCGCTGCCGCTGGCCGTGCCCTCCGCCACGCTGCACATGGCTGCGCTCCGGGGCATGGATGTCACGGTGGTGCGGCCGGCCGGCTTCGAGCTGCCGGAGCCGGTGATGGCCAAGGCCCGGCAGGCTGCCGCCTTGTCGGGCGGCTCCGTCCGGGAAACGGAGGACCGGCAGGAAGCCTATGCAGGTGCCCACGTGATCTATGCCAAGGAGTGGGCCTCAACGCGCCACTACGGCGACCGGGTGGCGGACCAGAAGCTGCGGGAGCAGCTCCAGGACTGGATCGTCGACGAGCCGTCCTTCGCCACCGCCCGGCCCGATGCCCGCTTCATGCACTGCCTGCCCGCACGGCGGGGCGTGGCGGTGACCGACCGGGTGCTGGACGGACCGCGCAGCGTGGTGATTCACGAGGCGCAGAACCGGATGTGGAGCCAGATGGCCGTGGTCTACCAGATGCTGGGCCCGGGAGTGTAGCGATGCAGAACATTCGCAACCGGGATGTGGTGGTGTCGGCACTGCGCCACGCGGCACCCTACATCCGGCTCTACAAGAAGAAAATCTTCGTCCTCAAGGCGGGCGGCGAGGTGTTCGCATCCGAGGAATCCACCCGTCAGCTGCTGGAGCAGGTGGCCCTGCTGCATCAGGTGGGCATCCGCGTGGTCCTGGTCCACGGCGGCGGTCCCCAGGCCACCGAGCTGGCCGCAGCACTGGGCGTACCTACCCGGATGGTGGGTGGCCGGCGTGTGACCGACGGCCAGACTCTCGACGTGGCCACGATGGTGCTCAACGGCACGATCAACACCCGCATCCTGGCGGCCTGCCGGGAACTGCAGGTGCCGGCCGTCGGCATCAGCGGCGTGGATGCGGGACTGATCCGGGCACATAAGCGCCCGCCCGTTACCGTCGAAGGCCACCCGGATGGTCCGGTGGACTTCGGCTATGTCGGCGACATCGACATGGTCGACACCGACGTGGTGCTGACCCAGCTGGAGAACGGCCTGGTGCCCATCGTCAGCCCCCTCTCGGCCGACGACCGCGGCATGGTGCTGAACATCAATGCGGACACCGTCGCGGCGGCCCTTGCCACGGCCCTCAAGGCATCAAAGCTGATCCTGGCCATGGGAGCACCCGGCATCCTCGAGGACCGGCACGATCCGTCATCGCTGCTGTCCTACCTGGATCTGGAGGACCTGCAGTCGCTGCGGCAGAACGGTTCGCTGGCTGAGGGCATGCTGCCGAAGGCGCGCGCCATCGAGGCCGCGATCAAGGGCGGCGTACCCCGGGTGCACCTGATTTCCTACAAGGTACCGGACAGCCTGCTGCTGGAGATCTTCACCAACGAGGGCACGGGCACCCTCGTGGTCGAGGACACCGATACGCTGACCCCCGAAGAACAGGAAGCGGGCGCCTGACCGGGCGCAGGAGCAGGCCATGAAGCGACTCTGGGACAAGGGAGGACCGCTGGATGAGCGGATCCTCCGCTACACCGCCGGCGAGGATCACCAGCTCGACGGCCGGCTGGTGGCCTACGACGTACGCGCCTCGCTCGCCCATGCGCAGATGCTGCATGCCCGCCAACTGCTGGGCGATGCCGACCTGCGCGCGATCACCAGTGGCCTCGAGAACCTGGCCCTGGCCCATGCCGCCGGCGACTGGCAGATCAGCCTGGAAGAGGAAGACTGCCATACGGCCCTGGAGCAACGGCTGACCAGCCTGGTCGGCGAGGCCGGCAGGCGCGTGCACCTCGGCCGCTCGCGCAACGACCAGGTGCTGGCAGCACTGCGGCTCTACCTGCTGGATGCCGCCGACGGCATCGCCGCCGCTGCGGAAGACGTGGCAGTGGCGCTCGGCGAGCTGGCGGCGCGGGAAAGCCACACGGAACTCCCCGGCTACACCCACATGCAGCAGGCCATGCCGAGCTCCGTACCGCTGTGGGCGGGTGGCTTTGCCGCGGAGCTGCGGGATGACGCGGCCGGCATCGCCGCCAGCCGCCGCCGGATCAGCAAGAACCCGCTGGGCAGCGCGGCGGGTTACGGCGTACCAGGCCTGCCGATCGACCGCGAGGCAACGCGGCGCAGCCTGCACTTCGACCAGGTGCATGAACCGGTCACCGCCGTGCAGTTGTCCCGGGGCAAGGCGGAGGCCGGACTGGTCTTCGAACTCGCGCTGCTCACCCAGGATCTGGGCCGGCTGGCCACCGACCTGCTGCTGTTCTTCACCCAGGAGTTCCGCTTCATCGCG
>CAYOXI010000021.1:15390-35810 GCA_964407855.1 uncultured Chromatiaceae bacterium | reverse complement strand
GCGCCGCGGTCGAAGACCGGCTTCAGCTTGCCGAGGCTTTCCCGCGACGTGTCCCGCCGGATGTTGTTGTCCTGCTGCGCGCCGGAGAAGGGCACCACCAGGTCCTTGTAGAAGCCTTCGTCCCAGGCCCGGGCGGCCTTCTGGTGGCTTTCCAGGGCGAGCTGGTCCTGGTCGGCCCGGGTGATGCCCCATTTCTTGGCCGTGATCTCGGTGCTCTGGCCCATGCTGAGCTTGGTGCGCGGCTCGGTGACGCCCGGGGTCACCGGCTTGAACATCCGGGGCCGCAGGCGGAGCCAGGGCTGCAGCTTCTGGCCGAAGCTCCTGCCCCGGGCGCTCGCCAGCAGCAGCTCCCGGTATTCGTCCGGATAGACGATCGGTACATCGCTGATGGTGTCGGTGCCGGCGGCAATCCCCGCGTCGATCTGGCCCAGCGCGATCCTGTTGCCAATCAGGAGTGCCGCTTCCAGGCTGGTGCCGCAGGCCCGCTGCAGGTCGAAGGCGGGCGTTTCAGGGGCGAGCGTGGTGCCGAGCACGCATTCCCGGGCCAGGTTCCAGTCCCGGGAGTGTTTCATTACGGCACCCAGGGCCACGTCGCCCAGCCGCTCGCCCTTCAGTTGGTAGGCATCCACCAGCGCCTGCAGGGTGAAAGTCATCAGGTCCTGGTTGGCCTGGCGGGTGTAGGCGGTGTTCGCACGGCAGAAGGGGATGCGCCGGCTGCCGATGATCGCGACCCGTCGGGGGGGCTGGTAGTGCATGTCGTCACCTGCTCACAGGGGTTGGGGTTACTGGCTGAAGGTGGGCGCGCCGGCTGCCAGGTACTCATCCTCTTCCGGCGTGTTCGGCCGGCCGAGAACCTTGTTGCGATGGGGAAAGCGGCCGAAGGACTCGATGATGTCGTGGTGCAGTTCGGCGAACTGGGCGAAGGTGGCGAGCGTGGCCTTCAGGGTTTCGGAGGCACTGTTGACGAGCCCCGAGTAGATCTTTACCGAGCGCTCCTGGATCTTCAGCGACTCCGCGTGCTGGAGCGGCATGAAGAAGAAGGCCTGCTCGAGGCTGCCGAGGGTCTTGTAACCGCTGGTCATCGCGCCTTCGACGCAGAGCTTCAGTGCCTTGGCATCCCGGGAAAAGGCCTTGGGGCTGCCCCGGTGGATGTGCCGGCGGAACTGGTCCAGCAGGATGATCAGCGCGAGCCGGCCTTCGATGGTGCCGGTCCAGTCGTCGAGCTGGCCCCGGGCGGCGCGGTCCACCAGCGGCGCAAACTCGCTGCGGATCACCGAGTCGAGGACGGGGTCGGCCGCGAACCAGCGGTCCATGCGGCTGTCGATGGTGGGCTGGTCGCGGCTGTCACTCTGGAACCAGAAATCCAGTACCCGGCGGGCCTCCGGGTTGTCGGTTCCGGTGGTGGCCGGCGACTCGCCACTGCTGGTCGTGCTCATGGACAAAATCTCATGGCCGAGTATAGGCGGCTACTGCAGCTTGATGCTCTGCTCGACGGTAGCCCCGGCCTCCAGCGCAAATTTCGCGTCCTTGAACTTTGGCGGGCCGAAGCGGGGCCGGAGGTTGTTGGACAGGCCCGCTGGCTCCTTCGGCAGGCCGATGAAATTGCTTTCCAGCTTGCCGTTGTCGTTGACGTCGTGAAAGATCGACAGCGCGTACTCGCCGGGAGGCAGCACCAGCTCCAGCGTCACCGCATCGCCGTCGCGGTTGCCCGCCACGCGCACCACTTTCTGGGTGCGATAGCGGTCGCTCAGCCAGTCATCTGCCTTGTCGTAGACCCAGACGTGCACGGCGCCGGCGTCGCTCTTCACGTTGGTGGCGATCACCCGCAGCGTGGGGCTGTCTCCAGCCATGGCCAGTGGTGCCAGTCCGGCGGTGGCCAGCAGGCACGCCAGCATCCCTGCACGCATTCTCATTTCCTCAATCCTCCATGCCCAGCGCCGCGCGGGCCGCCAGGGCGGTTGCCATTGCCGGTTCAAGCTCCGGACCCACCACGGTGTAGTGGCCCATCTTGCGCCCGGGCCGGGCGGCCGTCTTGCCGTAGAGCCGCAGCCTGAGCTCCGGCCGGGCGAGCAGACTCGCCCAGTCGGGCTCGCGGGGCAAGCCCTGGTCGAACCACAGGTCGCCCAGCAGGTTGACCATCACGGCGGCAGAATGGGCCGTCGGGTCCCCCAGCGGTAGCCCGCATAGCGCCCGCACCTGCTGCTCGTACTGGCTGGTGTGGCAGGCATCCAGCGTGTAGTGGCCGCTGTTGTGGGGCCGCGGTGCCAGCTCATTGACGTACAGCGTTCCCCGGCTGACGAAGAACTCCACACCCAGCGTGCCGACGTACTCCAGCGCATCCGCGCTACGCCGGGCGCAGTCGCGTGCCTGTTCTGCCAGCGCGGGGCTCACCCGGGCCGGCGCAATGGAAATGTCGAGGATGCCGTTCCGGTGGCGGTTCTCCACCACCGGAAAGCAGGCCGTCTCACCTGAGGCGGTGCGGGCCAGCACCACGGAGATCTCGAGGTCCAGCGGCAGCAGCGCTTCCAGTACACAGGCCCGCCCCCCCACGGCGTCGAACGCCGCGACCGCCTCCGCCCGGGTGGCTACCCGGCTCTGGCCCTTGCCGTCGTAGCCGAGACGCGCGGTTTTCAGGATGCCCGGGAACAGCGCGTCCGGTGCCTGCGCGATGTCGGCCGGACTCTCGATGGCGGTCCAGGGTCCGCAGGGCAGGCCGTGCTCGATGACGAAGCGCTTCTCGCGGTACCGGTCCTGGCACACGGCGACCGCGCCCGCACCGGGCCGCACGCTCACCGAGCGGGAGAGCTGCTCCAGCGATGCTGCCGGGACGTTCTCGAATTCCGTGGTGATGGCGGCGCAGTTGGCCGCCAGCGCCGCCAGCGCGGCGGCATCGTCGAAGCCGGCGGCGAGGTGACGATTGCTGAGGTGCCCGGCGGGGCAGTCGGGGTCGGGGTCGAGCACCCAGACCTGGTAGCCCAGTTCCCGGGCGGCCTGGACAAAGTAGCGCCCCAGTTGCCCGCCACCCAGCAGCCCGAGCGTGGCCGGTGGCAGGATCGGGGTCATTCAGTCCGGCAGCCGGGCTGCCATGACGGCATCAGCCTGCCGCTGCCGGAAGGCATCAAGCCGGGAAGCCAGCTGCGCGTCATCCAGCGCCAGCATCGCGACGGCGAAGAGTCCCGCATTGGCCGCACCCGCCTCGCCGATGGCGAAAGTGGCGACGGGCACACCCTTCGGCATCTGCACGATCGACAGCAGGGAATCCTGGCCCGACAGCGCCTTCGATTGCACCGGCACACCCAGCACCGGCAGCGTGGTCTTGGCCGCCAGCATGCCGGGCAGGTGTGCAGCGCCACCGGCGCCGGCAATGATGATGCGCAGGCCCCGCTCCCGGGCCGATTCGGCGTAGTCGAACATCAGCTGCGGGGTGCGATGGGCAGACACCACGCGCTTCTCGAATGACACGCCGAAGTCCTTGAGGATCTCGACCGCCGCCTTCAGCGTGGGCCAGTCCGAGGTGGACCCCATCACCACCCCGACCAGCGGGCGACGGTTGGGCGCGCGCCGACTGGCGGGACGGCCGGGGGCTTTTCTGTTGACCATGCGCCGGATTCTACGCAGGCCCGGCGCTGGCTGCGACCCCGACCACGACGACCCACCCTCAGCGTAGCGGCACGAGGGCATCCCGGGCCATCAGGCGCCCGAACCAGAGGTGCATGCCGAGGCCACGCACGGTCATGAACAGCGTGAAGGCCAGCCACAGGCCGTGGTTGCCGAGACCGCGGCTCAGGTACCAGGCCGGTACGAAGACCAGAAAGGCGCTGGCGATCATGACGATGCGCATCTCCCGGCTGCGGGTGGCACCCACGTAGACGCCATCGTAGAAGAAGCTCCAGACGGAGATCAGCGGCAGCAGGATCATCCAGGGCAGGTAGGTGAGGGCAGTTGCCCGGATCTCCGGCAGGCTGGTCAGCAGGGCGACCACCTGCGGCCCGGCCACCAGGAAGAGCAGCGAGAACATCGCGCCGAAGCCCAGCGACCAGGCCATTGTCCGGCGCACGGCGACGCGCATGCCGGGACGGTCCCGGGCACCGACGGCCTTGCCCACCAGTGCTTCGGCAGCGTTGGCGATGCCGTCGAGCGCATAGGCGGTGAGCCACTGGAAGTTCATCAGCAGCGCGTTGGCCGCGAGGAAGACGGTGCCCATCCGCGCGCCCTGGGCCGTGATGAAGGCAAAGGTGAACATCAGCGCCAGCGTGCGGATGAACAGGTTGCCGTTGATGGCCAGCAGGTCGCGGTAGGCGCGCGGCGCGCTGAGTTGCTGCCATGGCCACGCCGCGGGGTAGCGGCGCAGTTCCCGGGCGAGCAGCCAGACGGCCACGCCCGCTCCGGTGAATTCGGCCAGCAGCGCGCCGGCGGCCACGCCCTGCACCTTGAGGCCGAGCCCGAGCACGAACCAGAGGTCGAGCAGCACATTGCTCAGGTTGATTACCAGCGTGATGACCAGCGGTCCCCGGGCGTTCTGCATGCCCAGCAGCCAGCCAATGGCGGCGAAATTGAACAGTGTGGCCGGGGCGCTCCAGATCCGGATGTCGAAGTAGTCGGCGGCGTGACGGGTCACATCCGCCTCGGTGCCGAGCAGACTGAAGGCCGCGTTCCGGATGGGTACCTGCAGAACCAGCAGCAAACTACCCAGAATCAGCGCGACGATCACCGCCTCGCCCAGCGCCTGGCGCATGGCGATGTTCCGGGCTGAGCCGTGGGCCTGGGCCGTGATGCCGGTGGTGCCCATGCGCAGGAAATTGAATGCCACGAAGAGAATGCTGAAGACCTGCACAGCGGCCGCGGTCGCAGCCAGGTAAACCGGATCCGCCAGGTTGCCCATCATCCCCGTGCCCACCAGGCCCACCAGCGGCACCGTGATGGAGCACAGGATCATTGGCAGGGCGATGGCCCAGATGGCCCGGTGACTGTATGGGTCGCCCGACTGCATCAGGGTTCAGGAGCGGACTAGAGCCGGATGCCCAGTCGCTGGTAGAGCTTGGCGAGTACCCAGAGGGGGCCGATGAGCAGGAAGCGCAGGTCCCGGAAGAACGAGGGCCGACGGCCCTCCACGTGATGGCCGACGAACTGCCCGATCCAGCCGACGACGAAGACGGCGGCCGCTATCAGCCACAGCGGGGTGCCGAGGCCAGCCAGCAGGGCGAGGCCGGGAGCCACGACCAGCGCTGCCACGACCATCCCCACGCCAAGGCGGGGGGCAAGGCGCAGGTAGTAGAGGCACAGGCCCGCCAGGGCCACCGTGCCCCAGTTCAGCCAGTGACTCGCCGCCGCGACGGCTGCTGGCACCGGGATTGCCCACAGCAGACCGATCAGCGCGGCAGCGATCAGCGGGACACAGATGCTGTGCATCAGCCGGTTGAAGGGATGCTGGTGGTCGGCCGAATATTCAGCCAGTAGCTGGCGGGCAACCGGGGTCATAATGCGACAGTTCATACCCCGTTCACCGGCCGGCAGCAAGCCTGCGAGGCCCGGACGGTCCCAGTTCCTGTTGGAGGTAAGTCCCGTGACGACAATTAATTCGGTCCGCACCCTGGCGGTGCTGCTGGGCGCAAGCCTGGTACTCGGCGCCTGCCAGACCATTGATCCCTACACCGGCGAGGAGAAGACCAGCGCCACCACCAAGGGCGCCGCGATCGGTGCCGGCGTTGGCGCGGCCATCGGCCTGATCACCGGCGACAGTTCCTCCGAGCGCAAGCGGCGCGCGCTGGTGCTGGGTGCGGCTGGCGGCCTCACCGGCGGTGCCGTGGGCAACTACATGGACCGGCAGGAGGCAAAGCTCCGCGAGCAGATGCAGGGGACGGGAGTCAGTGTCACGCGCAGCGGCGACAACATCATCCTGAACATGCCGGGCAATGTCACCTTCGCGACCAACAGTTCCGACATCAATGCGGCGTTTTATTCCGTGCTGAACGGGGTGTCCATGGTGCTGAAGGAGTTCGACAAGACCGTGGTCGACGTGGCCGGCCACGCGGACAGCACGGGTCAGGCGGCCAGCAACATGGCCCTGTCCCAGCGCCGGGCCAGCAGCGTCAGCAACTATCTGGCGGCCCAGGGCATCAACCCCCAGCGCATCATCACGGTCGGCTACGGCCAGGAACGGCCCATCGCCAGCAACGATACGGTGGAAGGTCGGGCCCAGAACCGGCGCGTGGAGATCACGCTGGTACCCGTGACGCAATAATACTTCTGACCAGTCCTGACGCGAAAAAGGGCCGGTGGTCGCGAGACCACCGGCCCTTGCTTATTTAGTACCTGTTTGTGCGTCCTGGCGGGTGAGGCTCAGACGGCGCCGCGCAGGCTCTTCAGGGCGTTCTGCTCGATCTGCCTGATCCGCTCTGCCGACACGCCATAGCGGTCGGCAAGCACCTGCAGCGTGGTCTTCTTTTCGGCCAGGAAGCGGGCTTCGAGGATCTCCCGGCTGCGGGGATCCAGGCTGTCGAGCGCGTCGTACAGGCGGTCGGCCCCCTGCTCCCGCCAGTCGTCAGCCTCCAGCGCCGCGGCCGGATCGCTGCCCTCGCTGGCCAGGTACAGGGCCGGTGCGTAGGTGCTGTCCTCGTCATCGGTGGGGGTGGCATCGAAGGTCACGTCCTGACCCGCCAGCCGCTCCTCCATCTCACCGACTTCCCGGGCTGTCACGCCCAGGTCCTTCGCAATGACTTCCCGCTCGCTATGGGATAGCCAGCCGAGGTTGCGCTTGGCGCGGCGCAGGTTGAAGAACAGTTTCCGCTGGGCCTTGGTGGTGGCGATCTTCACCAGCCGCCAGTTGCGCAGCACATACTCATGGATCTCGGCGCGGATCCAGTGCACGGCAAAGGAGACGAGGCGGACGCCCATCTCCGGATCGAAGCGCTTCACGGCCTTCATCAGGCCGACGTTGCCTTCCTGGATCAGGTCGCCCAGCGGCAGGCCGTAGCCCATGTAGCCTCGGGCAATGTGCACCACGAAGCGGAGCTGCGACAGGACCAGCGTCCGGGCCGCGTCCAGGTCCTGTCCCTCCAGGAAGCGGCGGGACAAGGCGCACTCTTCCTCTGCGCTGAGCACGGGGACCCGGTTCGCAGTCTGGATATAGGCGTCCAGACTGCCCAGGGGACCGGCCAGCGCCAGCTCTCCGGCACCAGCGGGCAGACGGGGCAACAGGGCAGCGGTATCGGGCATTGCTTTTCCTCCTGGGGACGATCTTAGCACTCGGGGGTTTAGAGTGCTAAACGCGGGTCGGGTTCACGGTTTCCTGCCTCAGACCGGGCGGGATAAAAGCTCATGAAAACAGCTATTTAAACCCGCGGCTGAATGGCGGACAGGTGTCGGGCTACGGCGCTCCAGGCACCGGCCCAGCCCGCCAGGATCCCGCCGGCGAGCAGCAGGCCGAGAGCCGTCGCCCCGGCACCCGCCAGCCGCAGTCCGCTGCCATAGAGTCCGGCCAGGGCCGAGACCGGGCCGCGCAGGCTCCCGAGTCCGGCGACGAGGATCAGCACCGCGATCAGGCCGCCCAGCAGGCCATACCAGAAGCCCAGGTAGAGGAATGGCCGGCGCACAAAGGCATCCGTCGCCCCCAGTAGTTTGGCCACCTCGATCTCCAGGACCCGGTTCTGGATCTCCAGACGGATGGTGTTGCCGACGATGATCACGACCGCGATCACCAGCAGCCCGCCCACCAGCCAGCCCAGCCGCCGCACCAGGTTGAGGATCGCATTGAGACGTTCGACCCACTGGAGGTCGAGCTTCACCAGCTCCACGCCGGGCGCCTGGCGGGTGTCGCTGCCCAGGTTTGCGAGCTCGTCGGCGGTGATGGCCGGATCCGGGCGAACGACCAGTGTGTGGGGCAGCGGATTGCTTTCCAGCGCCGCGAGCGCCCGGGCGAAGGCCGGGTCCTCACTGAGTTCGGCCAGCGCGTTATCTGCCGAAATCACCCGCACTGCCGCCACGGCCGGCTTGCTGCGCAGCTCCCGGGCCAGCGCCTCGGCCCGGTCGAGGCCCACGCCGGGTGACAGGTACACCGAAAAGTCCCGGGCTGCCGCCCAGTCCCCTGCCACGGTGCGGCCGGCCTGGACCACGATGCCGAGCGCGGTGGGCAGTGCGAGGGCAATGGCGATCACCAGCACCGTGAAGCCGGTGGCCACCGGGCTGCGGCTGAGGGAGCCGAGCGCACCGATGGCACTCTGGGCGTGCCGCGCAAGCCAGATGGCCGGCATCATGACGCGCTCACCACCCGTCCCCCGGCGAGCGTGATGCGCCGGCTGCCAAAGCGCTCCACCAGCGGCAGGTCGTGGCTCGCGATCAGCATCGTGACCCCCACGTCATTGAGCCGGCGGAAGAGCGTCATGATCTCGAGCGACAGGTCCGGGTCGAGGTTGCCGGTAGGTTCATCCGCAATCAGCACCCTGGGGCGGGCGACGATGGCCCGCGCTATGCCGAGGCGCTGCTGCTCGCCGGCTGACAACGCGCGGGGCGGATAGCGCTCGCGATCCAGCAGGCCGACCTGGTCGAGCGCAGCACGCACGCGCCGTCCGATCTCGCGCTCGCCTGTGCCGTTGATGATCAGCGGCAGCGCCACGTTCTCGTAGGCACTGCGGTCGGGCAGCAGCTTGTTGTCCTGGAACACCATGCCGATCTGCTGCCGATAGAGCGGAATCTGCCGGTCGGGCAGCTTGCCGAGAAGGCGGCCGTCGACTGTCACCGTGCCCCGGGTGGGATGCTCGATCAGCGCAATGAGCTTGAGCACGGTGCTCTTGCCCGCTCCGGACCGGCCGGTGAGGAACGCGAGCTCGCCGGCTGCAATTTCCAGTGACACGCCCTGCAGCGCCTCGCGGGCGCCGTCATAGCGTTTGGTCACGTTGTCGAAGCGGATCATCGGTGGCGGCTGCGGTTGAACGGGCACCGGCGGGTCAGGATACGCGGGCGGACGCTTCCGGCGCGCCGACCAGTGCGGCGGCAAACTCGCCGGCATCAAACACGTCCATATCCCCGGCCTGCTCGCCGATGCCGATGAAGCGCACCGGGATCGCCAGCTGGCTGGCCAGCGCCAGCAGCACGCCCCCCTTGCCCCCTGCGTCCAGCTTGGTCATGGTGATGCCGGTCAGGCCAATGGCCTCGTGAAACTGCTGGGCCTGGGACACCGCATTCTGCCCGAGGCCTGCGTCCAGCACGATCATCGTCTCGTGGGGCGCCGCCGGGTCCAGCCGCCGGAGCACACGCACGATCTTCTGCAGTTCCTGCATCAGGTGGGCCTTGTTCTGGAGCCTGCCGGCTGTGTCAGCCAGCAGCACGTCGATGCCCCGGGCCCGCGCAGCCTCCAGCGCGTCATAAATCACTGCCGCCGGATCCGCCCCCGGCTGCTGGGCAATCACGGGGACGTCATTGCGCTGGCCCCAGGCCTGGAGCTGTTCAATGGCCGCCGCGCGGTAGGTGTCGCCGGCGGCCAGCATCACCGTCAGGCCCTCGTCCCGGAAACGGCGGGCCAGCTTGCCGATGGTGGTGGTTTTCCCGGCGCCGTTGACGCCGACCATCAGGATGACAAAGGGTCGCGGCGTGGCCGGGATGACCAGCGGCTGTGCGCGGGGCAGCAGCAGGGCGGCTATCGCGTCTTGCAGCAGCTCGCGGGCATCGGCCACCGAGCCGACGTTGCGGCCCTTCGACAGCTGTCGCACCCGCTGCACGATATCCCCGGCAGCGACGAGACCCACATCTGCGCCGAGCAGCTGCATCTCCAGTTCTTCGGCCAGGCTGTCGTCGAGCTTGCGTCCCACGATCCAGTCGAGCGCGGAGCCGAACCGGAAACGCGCGGGAGTCGGGGGCAGCGCGGCGCGTGATGGCACCGACCCGGCCGACGATGACACCGCCTGGCCTGGCGCCGGGCCGGGTGCAGCCGGCCCGGGCCCGGTCGGGCCGGGCGATGCCGGTTCCGGTGCCGCGCTTTGCCCTATGCTGAGTCGCTCCTTGAGACGGGCGAAGAAGCCCGGCCGGGAGCGGGTCCCGGGTGAATTCTGGTCTGGCATGGTGGCATGGTAACGGATCACGGGCGGCGGATGAGGCGGGCCGAAGATGCATAAGATGCGGCGCGGTCGGGGCCGGCGGGCGCCGGGTGAGCCAGGTCGCATTCGCATTATCGGCGGTGAATGGCGCGGCCGGCGCCTGGAGCTGGTGCCCGGTGTGGAGATCCGGCCCACACCGGACCGCGTGCGGGAAACGCTCTTCAACTGGTTGATGCCGGTGCTGCCCGGCGCGCGCTGCCTCGACCTCTACGCGGGTACCGGCGCGCTCGGGCTGGAGGCCTTGTCGCGGGGGGCGGCGGAGGCCTGTTTCGTGGAGCGGGATACGCGGACTGCGGCCGCCATTGACGCCGCCCTGCGACGCTTCGGTGGTCGCGGGCAGGTGCAGTCCGCCGACGCCCGTCGCTGGCTCCGGGAGACGCCGGCCACGGCGTTTGACCTGGTGTTTGCTGATCCGCCATACGGCAAGGGTGATCTGGCCGAGTTGTGTACACTGCTGACCCGGGGCTGGCTCACGGCCCATGCGTGGGTGTACCTCGAAATGAGCGGCGATCAGTCACTGCCCGCCTTGCCGGAGGGCTGGTACCTCCACCGTGAAACCCGGGCCGGTGCTGTTCACAGCGTGCTGATCCGGTTGCCCTGAGCGCCGGTCCAGCGTGCAATCCGCGGAACCAGACCAGGAGTAGGACCAGCATGCCGGTCGGCGCGATGTATCCGGGCACCTTTGATCCCATCACCAACGGGCATGTGGACCTCGCTCGCCGGGCCGCGAGGTTGTTCGACAGGGTGGTCGTGGCCGTGGCGGCAAGTCCCCACAAGGTGCCGATGTTCACGCTGGAGGAGCGCATGTCGCTGGCCCGCGAGGCGCTGGGCGATACGCCCAACATCACCGTGGATGGTTATCAGGGACTCACCGTGGAATATGTCCGCGATCATGACCTGAAGGCGATCATCCGCGGTCTGCGGGCGGTATCGGATTTCGAGTACGAGTTTGCGCTGGCGGCGATGAACCGTCACCTGCGTAACGAGGTGGAGACGATCTTCCTGACGCCCGCGGAGGAGTACACCTTCATCTCTTCCACCTTCGTCCGCGAGATCAGCGTGCTGGGTGGCGACATCAGCCCCTTCGTGCCGGCCGGCGTCGTCGAGGCGCTGGCCCGCAAGCGGCCTGCCGCCGGCGCCTGATCATGTCCGACCCGCGCTCCACACCCGGGCTGGCTGCAAGCTTCCTTCTCCGGGCCGTCTCCTTTGCAGGCTTGTGTCTGGTCTTCGCCGCCCCGGCGGTCGTTGCCCGGGAAGCCCCGGCCACCTCCGGCATCGCCACGGCCCACCCCCTGGCCACCCAGGCCGGCGAGGAGATCCTGGCCGCGGGCGGCAACGCCTTCGATGCGGCCGTGGCAATCAGTGCCGCGCTGGCCGTGGTCGAGCCCTTCGCGTCGGGCCTCGGCGGTGGCGGCTTCTGGCTGCTCCACGAGGCCGAAACCGGTCGCCAGATCTTCGTGGATGCACGGGAGGTGGCCCCCGCTGCAGCCACGGCTGACATGTACCTGGACGCGGCCGGTAATC
Source organism: uncultured Chromatiaceae bacterium (assembly GCA_964407855.1). Classification (GTDB taxonomy): domain Bacteria; phylum Pseudomonadota; class Gammaproteobacteria; order Steroidobacterales; genus SHZI01. Next base: position 24,198 of record CAYOXI010000021.1, on the reverse strand, counting down.
CCCGTCCGGGCGCCACCCTGAACGGGCCGCTCGCGGCCGGTATTCCGGGCCAGCCGGCGGGACTCGTCCATCTCGCGGAGCGCTACGGCCGCCTGCCCCTGCAAAAGAGCCTTGGCCCGGCGATCCGCTACGCCGAGGACGGGGTGACCGTGACGCGGGGCATGGAGATGGGGCTGCGTTTCCGCACCGAGGTCGCGCGCAACTCACCCGCTTTTGCCGCGCTCTACATGCCCGGTGGCAGGACCGTGGCGGAGGGCGACCGGATGCGCTATCCGGATCTGGCCCGTACCCTGCGGCAACTCGCCGACCGCGGCCACGACGGCTTCTACCGGGGTGTGGTGGCCGGCAAGCTGGTGGACGGCGTTCGTGAGGCCGGCGGTATCTGGACCCGCGAGGACCTGGCCGGTTATCGCGTGGTCGAGCGCGAACCGATCCGCTCCGTGTACCGGGGCATGACCGTGGTGTCCGCACCGCCACCGTCGGCCGGTGGCATCGCGCTGGCCAACTCGCTCAACATCCTGGCCGGCTACGAGCTGGGCAAGCTCTCCACGGCGGACCGCAAGCATCTCGTCATCGAGTCGTTGCGCCGGGTTTTCCGCGACCGGTCGCTGTACCTCGGCGACCCCGACTTCGTCGCGACGCCGACGGCGAGGCTGCTGAGTCCCTTCTATGCCGACGGGCAGCGGGTTTCGATCCTGGCTGACCGGGCCACACCGAGCACCGCCCTCGCCGGCCTGCTGCCGGAGCCCCCGGCGGGCACCAGCACCACCCATTTCTCCGTGCTGGACAAGGCGGGCAACCGGGTGGCCGGCACGATGAGCATCAATACCTGGTTCGGCGCCGGCTTCATTCCACCTGGCACCGGCGTACTGCTGAACAACGAGATGGACGACTTCACCATCAAGCCCGGCGTGCCCAATGGCTTCGAGCTCGTCGGCTTCGAGGTGAACAGCATCGCCCCGGGCAAGCGGATGGTGTCCAGCATGTCGCCGACCTTCCTGGAAAGTGAGCGGGGCGTGGCGATCGTTGGCACGCCCGGGGGAAGCCGGATCATCAGCATGGTGCTGCTGGCCGCGCTGGCCTGGGCGGATGGCGCTACGGCCGAGGAGATGGTCGGCGTAAAACGCTACCACCACCAGTACTTCCCCGATGTGGTGGCCTACGAAAACGGCGCGTTCACGGCGGACGAGGCAGCGGATCTGCAGCGGCGCGGCCACCGTCTGCAGCCAAGCTCGCGCAACTACGGCAACATGCAGATCGTCACCTGGGACCGCGCCACGGGCGAAGTTGCCGCGGCCTCGGATCCGCGCGGCAGCGGCGAGGTCCTCGTCTACTAGCTGGCGCTGGTCGACTAGCGCTGGCAGTGCCGGCAGAAGTAGCTGGAACGCTGCCCCAGGACTTTCTGCTGCACAGCTGCGCCGCAGTTGACGCAGGGCAGGCCTTCCCGGTCGTAAACCCGCAGACGCTGCGCGAAATAGCCGGGCTTGCCATCACCCCCGGAGTAATCGCGGATGGTGGTGCCACCGGAACGAATCGCCTGTTCAAGCACCTCGCGGACGGCCGTCACCAGACCGGCCAGGCGCCTGGCCGCCACGCGCCCTGCCGCCCGGGCCGGGTGAATGCCGGCCCTGAACAGGGCTTCGCTGGCGTAGATGTTGCCAACCCCCACCACGATGCGGGCGTTCATCAGGTGCGGCTTGATGGCGATGCTTCGCCGCCGGGATTTCTGTGCCAGGTAGTCGGCCGTGAAAGCGGGCCCCAGCGGCTCGGGACCGAGGGGGGCGATCAGCGGGTGATGCAGCGGATCGTCCTCGGTCCAGAGCGCCGCACCGAAGCGCCGCGGGTCATTGAAGCGCACCGTCACGCCATCCCCGGTTACCAGGTCCAGATGGTCGTGGATGCCGGGCGGCCTGAAGTCCGGCAGCACCCGGAAGCTGCCGGTCATGCCCAGGTGCAGCAGGGCGGTACCCCGGTCGGTCCGCAGCAGCAGCCACTTGGCGCGCCGTTCAACGCCAGTCACCCGCGCGCCGGTCAGACGCTCGGTCAGTTCCGCCGGAATCGGCCAGCGCAGCCGGGGTACCCGGATGATGACGCGCGCGAGCCGCTGGCCGGTGAGCCACGGGGCAATGCCGCGACGCGTCGTTTCGACCTCGGGAAGTTCAGGCATGGGCTTTCAAAGCCCCGGAATGGGACCCATATCCCGGATAGGGCAGCGCGGAGCCCTCCCGCTGGGTGTAGTACCGCATATCAATCGCCGGACGCCGTCGCTATAGTTAACGGCCGGACGGCGCTCCCGCTTTTTTCCTTCTGCGAGGTAGACATGGCTTTGCTCGATTTCCTGCAGGACGGCATCCTTGGTCTGAGCGGCTGGGGCAAGGTCGGCGTGACCTTCCTGATGCTCCAGATCTCGATGATGGCCACCACCCTCTACCTGCACCGGGACCAGGCCCACCGGGCCATCGACCTCCACCCTGCACTTCGGCACTTCTTCCGCTTCTGGATGTGGCTCACGTCCGGCATGGTGACCCGGGAGTGGGTCGCCGTCCATCGCAAGCACCACGCGCTCTGCGAGAAGCCGGGCGACCCCCACAGTCCCGTGGTCTTCGGCCTGAAGAAGGTGCTGCTGGAAGGCGCTGAACTCTATCGCGTCGATGCCCGCAACCCGGAAGTCGTGGCCAAGTACGGCCGGGGTACGCCGGATGACTGGCTGGAGCGCAAGCTCTACAGCCCGCTCACCTGGGTCGGCATCTACGGCCTGCTGCTGACCAACGTGCTCCTCTTTGGCGTCATCGGCATCACGATCTTCGCCATCCAGATGGCCTCAATGCCGATTTTCTCCGCCGGCATCATCAACGGCCTCGGCCACGCACGGGGCTATCGCAATTTCGAATCCGACGATGCCGCCACCAACCTGTACCCCATCGCCTTCTTCATCGGTGGCGAAGAGCTGCACAACAATCATCACGCTTTTCCGTCGTCTGCCAAGTTCTCCATGCGGCCCTGGGAGTTCGACATCGGCTGGATGTACATCACGATCTTCAAGGCGCTGGGCCTGTGCAAGGTCCGGCGGGTGGCACCGGAACCGAAGTTTGCCCCCGCTCCGCGCCAGGTGGATATCGAAACCCTGAAGGCCGTGCTGGTCAACCGCATGCATGTGCTGCGCGACTACACGAGCCGGGTCACGCTCCCGGTCTTTCACCGCGAGGCCAGGGCCGTGCCGCAGCCCCTCAAGGTCTCGCCGCGGCTGTTCATTCGCCGGCCCCAGTTGCTGGATGACCAGGCCCGCGCGCGTCTTGCCCAGGCGCTGGAGAGCAGCGCCACGCTGCGTACCGTCCACGAGTTCCGCCTGCAGCTGATGGCGCTCTGGGAGCAGGCCAACGTCAGCAACGAGGCGCTGGTACGCCAGCTGCGCGAGTGGTGTGCCCGGGCGGAGGCGAGCGGCATCGAGGCCCTCCAGGAATTCTCGGCCCGCCTGCGCGGCTACCTGCCGGCGCCCGGCCACGCTGCCGCCTAGACCTGCGTGGACCTGCGTGGAGCGCGCTGGCTGCTGCCGGCACTCTGCCTCGCGAGCGTGACCGCGTCCGCGACCGGAAGCCCCGCCGAGGATGCCCTTTATGCCCAGCGGCTGGCCCTGATCAACGGGGGTCCGGCCGCTGATCCGACCGGCATGGCGCTCTACCAGCCGCTCGAACGGATCCCGGGCGCACCAGTGCCCACGCCAATTCCCAGCCGCGATGCTGCCTACCGGGTCATCGCCGGCTCTGCGCTGGAAGCCGCGGAGGCTTATGCGGGCCGCAACAATTCCAGTTCGCTCCTGGTGTGGCACGCCGGGGCGCTTGAACTGGCCGCCTATTTCGATGACCAGGCACCCGGTGATCCCGTCGTCGCGCGGTCACTCGCCAAGCCCGTCGCTGCCATCGCCACTGGCCGCGCCATTGAACTTGAGCGTCTCGCGGGACTGGACCAGACGGCCAGTGATTTCATCACCGAGTGGCGGGGTTCGGACAAGCAGCAGATCCTGGTCAGGCACCTGCTCGACATGCGGGCCGGATTCCTGGCCCAGGGTGCGAGTTTTGACGGCGCCAGCATCTGGACCCGCGCTTACTTAAGCCCCCGGCACGAGCGGGTGATGATCGACGAGTACCCGCTTACCCACACGCCGGGCACCCGCTACGAGTACAGCAACACGCCCGCAGACCTGGTGGCGGTGCTGCTGGAGCGGGCCACCGGGCGCCGCTATGCGGAGTTCCTCTCCCGGGAAGTCTTCCAGCCGGTGGGCGCGCCTGATGGCCAGGTCTGGCTCAATCGGCCGGATGGCGTGGCCCATTCGGGCTGCTGCCTGCTGGCGGCGCCGGAGCTGTGGTTGCGCCTTGGCATCCTGCTGCTGCAGGACGGGGTCTGGGACGGCCGCCGCCTGCTGCCGCCGGGTTATGTGCAGGCGATGGTCACGCCGAGTCCCCAGTATCCCTGGGCGGGTATCAGCGTCTACATGGCCGGCGCCTATACACAGCGGCGCGGGCCCGCGAACCCGGACGTACCGGCGCCGCAGACCCTGCACGGCGAGCCTTACCTGGCCGGCGACCTGTTCCTCTTCGACGGCAATGCCAACCAGGTGGTCTACATCGTGCCGTCGCTGCAGCTCGTGATCGTGCGCACCGGGAACCCGCCGCCGCGCTCGCCCGAGTGGGACAATGCGGTCCTGCCGAACACGATCATTCGCGGCCTGCCGGAGTCGATCCGCAGCCGGGCGGTGCCGCAGCCGATGCCCTGAGTGGGCTCGGGCGCCGCGCCCGGGTCATGGCGCGCCAGAGACACGGACACAAAAAAGCCCGCCGGGGCGGGCCAGTGGCGCCACCGGGCAGGCCACCCGGTTACTTGATCTTGGCTTCCTTGTACGGCACGTGCTTGCGCACTACCGGGTCGAACTTGCTGACTTCCATCTTGTCCGGATGGGTGCGCTTGTTCTTGGTGGTCGTGTAGTAGTGGCCGGTGTTCGCGGTGGACACCAGCTTGATCTTGTCGCGGACGCTCTTGGCCATCGGTTTCTATCCTGGGGAAGTTGAGCCTGGGAGTCGGGTGACCGTACGCTCAGACCTGCTGGCCGGCGGCGCGCAGATTCTCGAGTACCTGTTCAATGCCCAGCTTGTCGATGGTGCGCAGGCCACGGGTCGAGACCCGCAGCGTGACGAAGCGCTTTTCACCCTCGAGCCAGAAGCGATGGGTGTGCAGGTTCGGCAGAAAACGCCGGCGCTTCTTGTTGTTGGCGTGGGAGACGGTGTTCCCGTAAAGGGGCCGCTTGCCGGTTACCTGACAGACCCGGGACATAAGAACCTCTGCTCGTGGGACGGGTGGCCGCCGCTCCGGGGGAACCCGGGGGCAGCGAAAGGGCGCCTTTTATACCAGCGGGGGCCTTTGCATGGCAAGGGCACGGGCAAGGCCTGCGTCCCCGCCCGGCCTACAAAAGGCCCCGGCCGGCCAGCGACACGCAGCTGCCGTCACCCACGACGAAATGGTCCAGCAGACGGACATCGACCAGTTCCAGCGCGTCCCGGATACGCCGGGTGATGAGCCGGTCTGCATCGCTGGGCTCCGGGACTCCGGAGGGGTGGTTGTGCGCCAGGATCAGCGCCGCGGCATTCCGGTGCAGGGCCTGGCGAACCACTTCCCGGGGGTAGACGGTCGTATTGTCGATGGTCCCCCTGAACAGCTCCTCGAAAGCCAGTACCCGGTGCCGGTTGTCGAGGAAGATGCAGCAGAACACCTCGTGGGGCAGGTCCCGGAGGCGGGCCAGCAGGAAGTCCTGGCTGTCTGCCGGCGAGGCGAGGGCTCGCCCGGGGGTGAGTTTCTCGCCCATATAGCGGCAGCAGCATTCCCGCGCCGCCAGCAGCTGCGCTGATTTTCCGGGACCCAGGCCATGGAGCGATTCCAGATCACCCGGGGCGGCGTTAAGTACCCCCCGCATCCCGCCGAACCGGCCGAGCAGCTGCCGGGCCAGGTCCAGGGCGGAAACGCCCGCGATACCCCGCCCCAGCAGGATCGCCAGCAGCTCCGCATCGGACAGGTGGCCGGGGCCGGCCTGGGCGAGACGCTCCCGGGGCCGCTCGGCCAGTGGCCAGTGCTTGATTGAGCGCCCCTTCACCCCGGCATTCTGGGTAGCTGCGCCGGCGCGGCCAAGCCCTGAAACTGGCAGGCTCGGGGACAAAGCCCGTCCGGCGGACGGCAGTTGCGGTAACCTTTCAGCCCGTTACCCTCCGGGTGGGACGTCTTGGCCAGCCTCGAAAACACGCGCGTGCTGTTGGGCGTCACGGGTGGAATCGCCGCCTACAAGAGCCCCGATCTGGTCCGGCGCCTGAAGGACGCCGGGGCGGACGTGCGCGTGGTGATGACGCCGAGCGCCACCCGCCTCGTCGCCCCGACCGTCTTCCAGGCCGTCTCCGGCCATCCGGTGCGATCGGAGCTCTGGGACGAGGCGGCCGAGGCCGCGATGGGGCATATCGAGCTGGCCCGCTGGGCGCAGCTCGTGCTGATTGCACCGGCCACGGCGCACCTGATGGCGGAACTCGCTGCCGGCGCTGCGGGCAATCTCCTTACCACGCTGTGTCTCGCCACCGAGGCGCCGGTCGTGCTGGCCCCGGCCATGAACCAGGCCATGTGGCGGCACGCCGCCACCCAGGGCAACCGCCGCACCCTCGAAAGCCGCGGCATCCGCCTGCTGGGCCCGGCTTCCGGCAGCCAGGCCTGCGGCGATGTGGGCCCGGGACGGATGCTGGAACCTGCCGAGCTGGTCACCGCAGTGACCGATATCACGCCGGAAGGCGCCGCCGGGCGCCTCCAGGGACTCCGGGTGCTGGTCACGGCAGGGCCGACGCGGGAGCCCATTGATCCGGTGCGCTTCATCAGCAATCGCAGCTCCGGCAAGATGGGCTTCGCCGTGGCCCGCGCCGCGGCACAGGCGGGCGCCCGGGTAACCCTGATCGCCGGGCCCGTGGCGCTGCCAACGCCGCCCGGAGTCACCCGCATCGATGCCGAAACCGCCGCGGAGATGTTCGCCGCTGCGATGGAGCAGGTCGTAGCGGCCGACATCTACATCGGCGCGGCCGCCATCAGTGACTACCGGCCGGAGCCCGCCCCGCACAAGATCAAGAAACGCAGTGACCAGCTGGTGCTGACCATGCAGAAGTCGCCGGACCTGCTGGCCAGCATCGCAGCCCGTCCGGCGCCACCCTTTACGGTTGGTTTTGCGGCAGAGACCGAGCGCGTCGAGGAATTCGCCCGCCACAAGCTGGAGGCCAAGCGCCTGGACATGATCGTTGCCAATGAAGTTGGCGCCAGGCTGGGCTTCGACGAAGACGACAACAGCGTGCTGATCCTGTGGAACGGCGGGCAGCAGCAGTTCAGCCGGATGGCCAAGACCGAACTCGCCGGCCGCATCATCGGCGTGGTGGCCGACCGCTTCCTCGCGGCCCACGCTGCCCGCGTTACGCCGCTGCGCCGCCCCGGCTGATGCAGATCCAGGTACGCATCCTCGATCCCCGCCTGGGGAGCGAGTTCCCGCTGCCCGAATACGCTACACCGGGGTCCGCTGGCGTGGACCTGCGCGCCTGCGTGCCGGATGTCCTCCGGGTGGAGCCAGGCCAGACTGTGCTGGTGCCAACCGGCATGGCGATCCATATCGGGGACGCGGGGGTCGCGGCGGTGATCCTGCCCCGCTCGGGGCTCGGCCACAAGCACGGCATCGTGCTCGGCAACCTGGTCGGCCTCATCGATTCGGACTACCAGGGGCAGCTGATGGTTTCGTGCTGGAACCGCGGCACTGAAGCCTTTGACATCGAGCCAGGCGTGCGCCTCGCCCAGATGGTCTTCGTGCCGGTGGTGCAGGTGGCCTTCGAAGTGGTGGCGGAGTTCGGCGCCAGTGACCGGGGTGCCGGGGGCTTCGGCCATACGGGCCGCGCCTGACAGCAGGAGCTAGAGTCCCTTCAGTTCCCGGAAACGGGCGATATCCGCATTGAAGGTGAGCATCACCCGGCCCTGACGATTGCGGGTGTCGGCCAGGGTGCGCTCGTAGAGGGCGATGGAGTCCATGGTGTCGGTGATTTCCAGGGCGAGCTTCTCGTCAAGGGGCTCCGCATCCGGGTCCGTGCTGTAGGGCTTGTAGCCAGACGCCTCGGCCTGCAGCTGCTGCAGCTTTTCCCGCAGGCTCGCCAGATAATTCTCCGTAACGGAGATCTGGCCATCGATGAGTTCCACGCGCCGGTTGCGCAGGGCTTCGATTTCCTCCACCGAGAGGTAGGTGCTGAGCAGTACCTCGTCGCGGCGCGCTGCTGCAATGGCGGCGGCCCGTTCGGCGGCTGCCTTCTTCTCGGCTGCCACGTCCTCTTCGGTGAGCAGGCCCTTCTCGGTCTTGAGGGGCACACCATACTGATTGAGAACCTGCCGCTCGACCGGTGCGTACTCCGGCGGTACCTGGTCACCGAAGTGCACGGTCCCGTCCTCATCTACCCACCGGTAGACTTTCGCGGCATTGTCGGTGCTGCGCTGGGATTTGCGGGGCGTCTTGCGTTCGGCGGCGTCCGCCAGTTCGGGCAGGGCAAGTCCCAGGGCAAGTGCGAGGACGACGGCCAGCCGCCATGGGAGCACTGAGCGCCCACCATTGGACAGCGACTGCAATTTTACCGCCATCACGCCATGAGCCCCTGTAATGGAGGGGACACCAAGGAGTCCCCACGGCAGGATTATCATGCTCCCATTTAACCGAAAACAGTGAACCCGTTCCCAGCTTCGCCGCATGCTCGCACAGTGGGCTGCCCG
>CAYOXI010000021.1:13045-15290 GCA_964407855.1 uncultured Chromatiaceae bacterium | reverse complement strand
CGCCATGCGCATCATCACCCTCAACGTCAACGGCATCCGCGCCGCCGCCCGCAAGGGCCTGTTCGACTGGCTGCCGGGCCAGGACGCCGACGTGGTCTGCCTCCAGGAAGTCCGTGCCGACGCCGACAAGGTCCGCGATCCGATCTTTCATCCGTCGGGCTTCCACTGCTACTACGAGCCGGCGCATCGTCCGGGCTACAGTGGCGTCGCGCTGTACAGTCGCCGGGAACCCGACGGGCTGGTGCGGGGCTTCGGCTCGGCCGAGTTTGATGCCGAAGGGCGTTACCTGGAGGCCCGCTTTGGCAAACTCAGCGTCATCTCGCTCTACCTGCCCTCCGGCTCTTCCGGCGAGGCGCGCCAGCAGTCCAAGTTCCGCTTCATGGACGCGTTCACGCCGCATCTGGCGAAGCTCGGTCAGGATGGGCGCCATTACCTGCTGTGCGGCGACTGGAACATTGCCCACAAGGAGATCGACCTGAAGAACTGGCGCAGCAATCAGAAGAACTCCGGATTCCTGCCGGAAGAACGGGCGTGGCTTGATGACCTGTTTACCAACCGGGGCTTTGTGGACAGCTTCCGGGAGGTCTGCTCCGCGCCGGAGCAGTACACGTGGTGGTCCAACCGCGGTCAGGCCTGGGCCAAAAATGTGGGCTGGCGTATCGACTACCAGGTGGGATCCCCGGGATTCCGGGGCGCCGCCCGGCAGGCCGGGATCTTCACGGCGGCCCGCTTCTCCGACCATGCGCCGCTGGTCATGGACTACGAGCTGGCCTCCTGACGGTGGCACGGGTCCGCTTCCGGGAGCTCATCGCCAACGGCCGCGTTGCGGCCGCGATGACGCTCGGCTTCGCCTCCGGGCTGCCCTTCAACCTGCCGGACAGCACCCTTCAGGCCTGGCTCTCCACGCTGGACGTGGACATCAAGACCATCGGCTGGCTGACGCTGGTGGGTGCCCCCTACGCCTTCAAGTTCCTCTGGGCGCCGGTGCTCGACCGCTATGCCCTGCCCATTCTCGGCCGGCGCCGGGGCTGGATCCTGGTGCTGCAGGTGATGCTGGCCGCCCTGATCGCGCTGCTCGGCCTGCAGGCGCCCAGCGACGCGATCTATGCGGTGGCCGCCATCGGCCTGCTGATCTCCTTCATGTCCGCCACCCAGGACATCGTGATCGACGCCTACCGGGCCGACACCCTGCGGCCGGAGGAGCGGGGTGTGGGTTCCACGGCCACCCAGGTGGGCTACCGGCTGGCTACCTGGATCACCGGTGCGCTGGCGCTGATCCTGTCGGACGTGATCGGCTGGCGAAATACCTACCTGCTGATGGCCACGCTGATGGCGGCCACCGTCGTCTTCACCTGGTCGGCACCGGAACCGGAGCGGGTGGCGACGCCCCCCCGGTCGCTGCGGGCCGCCATTACCGAGCCCCTGCGGGAGTTCATGAGCCGCCCCGGGGCCATCGCGCTGCTCACGCTGATCGTGCTCTACAAGTTCGGCGATGCCTTCGCACTCAAGCTCGTCACTGCCTTCCTGATCAAGGGCGTCGGCTTCACGCCCACCGAGGTGGGCGCGATCTCCAAGACTGTCGTCATCGTGCTGACGCTGCTCGGCACCTTCGCGGGCGGCCTGCTGCTCGCCCGGATCGGGCTGTTCCGCTCGCTGCTGATCTTCGGCATCCTGCAGGCGACAACCAACCTGCTGTATTCGGCCCTGGCTGTTGCCGGCAAGAACACCGCGCTGATGGTCGTAGCACTGGGCTTCGACAATTTTGCCGGAGGCATGGGGGCAGCTGCCTTTGTCGCCTTCCTGATGGGCCTCTGCGATGTGCGCTTCAGTGCCTTCCAGTACGCGCTGCTGTCCGCACTGGCCAGCGTGGCCCGCAACTTCCTCGGTCCGCCTGCGGCTTTCCTCGTGGATGCGGTGGGCTGGAGCACGTTCTTCGTCATCACCTTCTTCACGGCCCTGCCGGGACTGATCGTGCTCGTGATGCTGCGCCGGCAGGTGGATGCCCTGGACCGGACGTGACCGACACGGTGGTCACGGCGGTTGCCCGTCTCGGGGACATCCCGGATCCGGGCGCCCGCGAGTTTTTCGTCGGCGATGGGGACTGGCCGTTCCGGGGCTTCCTGGTGCTGGTCGACGGTGCGCTGCGCGCCTATGCCAACGTCTGTCCCCACAAGGGGCACCCGCTCAACCTGCGCGACGATGATTTCCTGGTGCCGGGCGAGCGCCTGCTGGTCTGCGCATCCCA
>CAYOXI010000021.1:0-12945 GCA_964407855.1 uncultured Chromatiaceae bacterium | reverse complement strand
CGGACGAGTCCGGTCAGCAGCGCCACGAAGGCGGGCTGGACGATCCGCCGCTTGTGGTGCCGCTTCTTGTGCCACGGATCCGGGAAATAGAGATGGACGCCGGTGAGGCTCGCGGCGGCCAGCCGGGACGCCAGCACTTCCTGTGCGTCCTGCATCAGTACCCGCACGTTGCGCAGGCCCTGCCTTTCGATGCCCAGCAGGCAGTGTCCAACCCCCGGTGGGTGTACTTCGACGCCGACGAAGTCGGTGTCCGGTGCGGCCGCTGCCATGGCGAGCAGGGCATCGCCGTTGCCGAAGCCGATTTCCAGCACCCGTGGCGCGTCGCGGCCGAACACGGCCTCCAGGTGAAGGCGGCTGGTACCGTCTGGCAGTCCAAAGCGCGGCAGCAGCTCGCCAAGGGCCCGCTCCTGCCCGGCGGTCAGTCGTCCGGCCCGCCGGACAAAGCTGCGGATCGGGCGCCGCTGCAGCTGGTCACCAGCCATCAGCCCGCGCCCGGCGGCCGGGCAGCCTCCAGCAGGAAGCGCCGGATACCACCGGTGGCGGGATAGCCGGCGCCGCGCACCGGCAGCGGGCCGCTGGCGATGCCGCAACGATACTGGCGCCGGCCTGCGTCGATCCACAGCTCATCGCCTTCCGCCAGCACCTCGCCGCTCAACTGCTCGAAGACCTGGAAGCGGTCGGCCGAGATCCGGGTCCAGTAGCGGTCCTCCACCGTCCGGCGCCGGACCCGAAGCACGACTGAGCCGGGAGTTCCGGTAGCGGACAGGTTGAAGCCGGCAAAACTGCCCGGGCCGGCCAGATCCTGGGCCCAGCCGGGCTCGGCGGTGGCGACGTCGAGGCTCAGTGCCGTGGCATCCACCGGCTCGTCCCGCCAGTAGACGGGCTCGGCCCGCGCCAGGCACAGGGGCTTCAGGTGGGTGGCGGCGGACCATCCCCAGCTCATCCAGCCAAAGAAGCCGATGACCACAGCCGCCAGCGCCAGGCCGGTCAGCCGGTAAACGCGGTGACCCAGGTACGCCTCGAGCCGGGTGTCCAGCCGGTAGACCTGCAGCAGGCTGGAGATCACCAGCAGTACCAGGGCGGCCGGCACCACGGCCAGCACCAGCACGAGGCCCGCGAGGCCGAGGTCAGCCAGTCCGGGAAGGTTCACCGCAGCCCTCCGGTATCGGCTGCCCGCGGCCGCATTGCAGACTGGTCACGGTACTCCCTAAAATCCCGACTGACGCGGGTGTAGTTCAATGGTAGAACTGCAGCTTCCCAAGCTGCTAACGTGGGTTCGATTCCCATCACCCGCTCCATACTTTCCCTGTCCTCTTCCCCTGCTTGCGCCCTAGTCGGGCAGCAGCGAGAGAAACTCCTCGAACTTGCCCGTCGGGCCCCGGGCGATCTCTGCCATCGGCACGATGACGACCTCGAAGGGATACTTGAGCATGTCCCGTACCTTCTGCCGCGCCTCGCTGGTCTCTTCCGCGGTGAGTGGGCGCGACAGGACGACGCGCAGCTCGACCGTGTCCGGCGTGGTCTGCACAAACTGCGCCTGCATGATCGGTGCCACGGTGCGGATGCGCAGGAGCGCGGTCGGCCAGTAGCGCCGGCCATCCGGAGTGCGTACCAGGTTGCGCACACGGCCCTGGATCCGCGCGAGCACGGGCAGGCTCCGCCCGCAGGGACAGGCTTCGCCGACAGTCGCGTAGTCACCGATCTCGTAGCGCAGCAGCGGCGTAGCCAGGTTATGCAGCGCAGTGACCACCACCCGCCCGGTTTCACCGGGCGCGCAGGCCTCGCCCCGGTCGTCCAGCACTTCCAGCCTGAGGGCCTCGGACTGCACGTGCAGGGCGCCCTGCTCCCGGCAGCGGAAAGCCATGTAGCCCACCTCGTTGGCCGAGTAGAGGTCGGCGCTGCGCACCTGCCATTCCTGTTCGAGCCGGGTGACGAGTTCCGGATCTAGTGGCTCGGAGATGAAGCGCACTTCCTCGAGGGCAGCCGGCCGGCTGCCGCGCGCGGCGAGCTCGTCCATCAGGGCGGGCATGATGCTGGGGTAGGTGAGCAGGTAGCGGGGGTCGAAGCGCAGCAGCCAGTCTGCCAGTTCAGTCATCGGCCGGCCGATGTGCATCGCCGAGGCGGGTCCGCTGGCAAAGAGCGTCGACACGGGCTTGCCCCAGCCACCGCTTACCACCCCGTCCGTGGACTGGGCATCCCGCTTGCGCGAGCGGATGACGCCCATGCGCGCCATGAAATCCCGCCGGGACCAGAGATGCTCGCGCAGCGTCAGCGCATCCCACCACAGGCGCGTTGTGGCGGTGGCGCGGAGCTCCACAGGGATGCCGGTGGATCCGGAGGTACGCAGCATGCCGAGTGGCAGCTCATGCGGGGGCACGGCGCGGGCGTTGAGCTGCGGTCCGAGTGCCCGGAGCTGCGGCTTGGTCAGCAGTGGAACCTGGCGCCAGACCTCGGCGAAGGACGCCGGTTCCCGGTTCAGCGTGGTGGCCAGGCGGCGGGCCCAGTCCGTACTCTCGTACCAGGGGACCCGGCTGGCCGCCCAGCCGAGCAGCCAGGCCAGCTGCCGGTCCTGGAAGGCCGTGATCTCCCCTTCCGGCCACCACTGCGATACCTTGAGTACCTCCAGCAGGTTCTTGAGTGTCGGATCGCGGCCGGGCAGGCCCGGCAATACCGGGGCCGGCGGATATTTTTTTGCGGGCTTCGCCATACTGTGCCGCGAAGCCTAAGGCTGGCGAACCGCGAATGCCATCTGCATCCCCATTGCCGCCACCGATCGGGACTCCGGCACCGGACGGGAGCTGCGTGCTGACCGTGGCGGCGTTGTGTCCGGATGCACTGCCGGCGCTGCTCGGCGAGTACAGCCTCCGGGTGGAGGTCGTGTTGGCCGGTGCCCCGATCCCCGGAAGCTACTGGGGCGAGCCCGAAGCCGGTCTGTCGGGCGCGACGCTGTTCGTGCGCGCTGACACGCCGGTGCATTCCGCCCTCCACGAAGCCTGCCACTTCATCTGCATGAGCGCGGAACGACGCCTTGCCCTGTACCGGGATGCCGGCGGAGACTGCGCCGAGGAAGATGCCGTGTGCTACCTGCAGATCCTGCTTGCGGACCGGCTGACCGGCGCAGGCTGGAACCGGGACCGGATGCTGGCCGACATGGATGTCTGGGGCTACAGCTTCCGGCTGGGTTCGGCCCGGCTCTGGTTCGAGAGCGACGCGGACGAGGCCCGGGCCTGGCTGGCGGGTCGGGGCCTGCTACCGGTATAAGGTCGGGCGTGACCGATCTCACCGGCAGGACGGCCCTCATCACCGGCGGTGCACGTGGCATGGGCCGCGTTACCGCCTTCGAGCTCGCCCGCCGGGGGGCCAGGGTGATCCTCGTGGACTGGGAAGGCGAGGAGGGCACCCGAACCCGGGATGCCATCAACCAGCGCGTCGGCGCCGACGTGGCGGAGTTCATCTACTGCGACATCTCCTCCCTGGCGGAAGTCCGGCAACTGGCAGCCCGCGTACTGGACCGGTATCCCCGGCTGCAGATCCTGGTCTGCAATGCCGGCATCACCGACCCTGTCCGCCGCCTCAGTGTGGACGGCTGGGAAATGCACCTGGCCACCTGTCACCTCGGGCACTTCCTGCTGACCCACCTGCTGCTGGACCGGCTGAAGGCCAGCGCGCCGGCGCGGATCGTCGTGATTTCCTCCGATGCCCACAAGGCGGGGCCCGGGCTGGATTTCGATGACCTGAACAACGAGAAGATCTGGGGAGGCGACCGGTACTCCAACGGCGCATCCTTCAAGGCTTACCACCGGGCCAAGTTGTGCAATGTGTACTTCACGCTGGAGCTGGCCGAACGGCTGCGGGGTACGGGCGTGACCATCAACGCCGTGTCGCCCGGTTACTTCGTCAACACCTCGATCTACCGCAACCTCGCCGGCATCTTCAAATGGGGATCAGTCCTCGTCTTTGGCCTCGGCGGCCTGTTGCGGCTGAATACGCCGGAGAAGGGGGCAAGAACGCACATTCACGTAGCTGCGTCGCCGGCCGTGGCAGGGGTGACGGGCAAGTACTTTGCCTACTGCAGGGAGGCAGTCCCGTCGCCCGTGGCTCTGGACCGGGCCAGCCGCGAGCGCCTGTGGGCGTGGACGGCGCAGGTGACGGGGGTTGGTGGATAGGGGAAAATCCCCACTCCATCCATCCGGGAGAGTTGCCATGCGCCGCCTGATCGCCACTGCCGCCGCCGGGCTGTTGCTCGTCACCGGCTACCTGCCTGCGGTTGCCCAGGATGCCCAGCGGGCCATCCTGGATGCCGAGGTCTGCACCGTAGACGGGCTCACACCTGCCCAGTGCGACTGCGTATGGAAGTACCTGACCGAGAAGCTGTCGGCCCAGGATCTGAGGCTCGGCCTGCTGCTCCTGGCCTCGGGGTCCACCAATCCGGCCACGGTGAAGGACGCCGACCAGCAACTGGACAAGTCGCGCGCGTCTGATCGCAAGCAGGATTCCGTGTCGTCGGAGATGAGCGCGCTCATCATCGAGGCCGAGGACGCCTGCGAATAACCTCGCGTGCGCGCCGGCAGCTGCCGGCGCCCCAAGTCAGAGCAGTCCCCGGGACTCCGGATGCCGCACATAGCCACGCCGGTCATCGCCGCCCGGTGAGCCACTGCCGGCCGGCGGGAATTCCACCACCCGCCAGTAGTTCTGCACCAGTTCTACCGCGTGCATGAAGCTGTTCCCCACGTCGGATTTCAGCATGTAGCCGGCCACATTCAGGTTGTAGGCCTCGCACTTGTCGGCCTCGTCGTTGGAGGTGGTCAGCATGAAGACGATTGAGTCATGCAGTTCATCGTCACCACGGATCCGCTCCAGCAGTTCCAGCCCTGTCATGCGGGGCATGTTGATGTCGAGGATCAGCAGGTTGGGTCTCGGCAGGGGCGGACGTCCGCCGGTCCCCTTGAGGATCTCCCAGGCCTCGACTCCGTCGCGGGCCACGGTCACCGGATTGCCGATGCGCAGCTTGCCGATCGCGCGCAGGAAGGCCTTCTCGTCGATCCGGTCGTCCTCAGCCAGCAAGATGTGTACGGTTGAGTTCGGTTCGGTCATCTTCCACCTCGTCCCTGCCCGGATTCCCGGCGTCCCGGGCGAGCTTCTTCCATGTGAACTTGAAAACGGTACCAACGCCCCCTGGCCCGCCGTGCAGCCAGATCCGTCCGCCCTGCCACTCGACGATGCGCTTCACGATGGCCAGGCCCATGCCACTGCCCTCGACCTCGTCGCGCGGTTTCAGGGTCTGGAACATCTGGAAGATCCGCTCAGCGAACTCCGGCGGGATGCCGCTGCCGTCATCCTCGACGGCGAACAGCACCTCGTCGCCCTTGTCCTGCGCGTAGACCTTCACCAGGCCCTGCTGCGTCGGATGGTGCTTGATGGCGTTGTTGATCAGGTTGCGCAGCACCTGCTCCAGTGGCGCGTGATGGGCGCGCAGCGCGGGCAGGGACGCATCAGCCACCAGGCGCATCGAGGCCGGCGGTGACAGCAGGATGAACAGGTCCTCGACCAGTACCTTCGTATCAAGTTCCACGATCTCGCCAGGCTTGCGGCCGGCGCGGGAATAGGCCAGCAGGTCATCCAGCAGCCGGTGCAGTCGCGATGTCCGCTGCTTCAGCAGGCCCAGGTTCTGCCGGACCTCGCCGCCGGTGTAGTCGTTGAGGTCCTCCTGCAGCCAGTCCACCAGAATGTCGATGGCCCGAAGCGGCGCCTTGAGGTCGTGTGAGGCCACATAGGCGAACTGCTCGAGTTCCTGGTTGGAGCGGGCCAGTTCGGCACCCTTCTCCTCAAGAGCCTGCTGAGCCCGGCGCTGCGCCGTGATGTCGATGGCGAGCGACAGGATACCGGCGACCGAGCCGTCAGCCGCACGGTGTGGTTGGTAGGTGACAGCGTAGTAGCGGGATTCGCCGTTGATAAGGGTACGCTGCTCTTCGTAGCTGATGGTTTCGCCGGCCAGGCAGCGGAGGTAAAGCGGTTCCCGGCGGGCCCATGTCGCTGCATCTACAACGTCGCTCATGCAGCTGTTGAGATGCCGTGCCCGGCTGGAGCCAAACCACTGGTCGTACTGGGCGCTCATGAAGCGCAGGCGGTAGTCGCGATCCACGTAGGCAAAAAGGCCCGGTACGCCGTCGGCCAGGTGCTGCATCCGGTCCTCGGTCGCGCGCAGGTCCGCTTCCAGCTGGCGCTGTGCGGTGACGTCAATGCACAGGCCCTGGACCTTCGGCGGGGCACCTGGGGGGCCTGGTAACAGATGGCCCCGACCGCTGACGAAGCGCACGGAGCCATCGCGGTGCCGCACACGGTAGTCGCAGGCGAAGGCCCCGGTGCGCATGCTCTCGGCCGCTGCCGCCCAGTAGCGGTCCAGGTCGTCGGGGTGGATGCGCGTGACCATGGTGTCCGTAGACAGCACCTGATCGGCGTCCAGGTCGAAGATCGCCTGGCAGGTGCTGTCGAGCTCGAAGGCCCGGGTCGCGGCATCAAAGGTGTAGAGGCCCACGCCACTGGCGGCGAGCGTACGCTGCAGCTGAAGACTCAGCCCGGGCCCGGCGCTGGCGCCACTCATGAGGCACCGGCCACGGCCCGGCGGGCGCCCGTTGCCTCGAGCACATCCAGTTCAGCCAGCAGGGGTTCGATATGGGCCAGCTCCATCGGTTTGCCGAACAGGTAGCCCTGGGCAACCTCACAGCCGTGGTCCATCAGGAAATCCAGCTGCTCGGTGCGCTCGACCCCCTCGGCAACGGTGTCAAGCCCCAGGCTCCGGGCCAGGGAGATGATCGCCTCGATGATCTTCTCGCCGCCCTGATGACGGCCGATCTCCTCCACGAAGGACCGGTCGATCTTCAGAACGTCGATCGGGAAGCGGCGGAGATAGCTCAGGCAGGAGTAGCCCGTACCGAAATCGTCGATCGAAATGCGCAGCCCGATGTCTTTGAGGCGCACGAGCTCGGCCTGCGCCGCGTCGGTATCCTCCATGACCAGGCCTTCGGTGAGCTCCACCTCGATAAGCGCCGGCGATATCTGGTAGCTGGCCAGCAGCTCCGCCACCCGCTTGTGGAAGTCGGCCTGCTGGAACTGCCGGGCGGAGACGTTTACCGAGACCGGCACGCAGCGCATGCCACGGTCCGCCCAGCAGCGCAGCGTGCGGCAGACTTCCTCCAGCACCCAGTAGCCGATCGGAATGATGTGTCCGCTTTCCTCGGCAACCGGGATGAACTCTGATGGCGGGACGGGCCCGCGCGTGGGGCTCTCCCAGCGCAGCAGCGCTTCCAGGCCCTGGAGCTGGCGGGTGCGCAGGTTCACCTTGGGCTGGTAGGCCAGGTGAAACTCCCCGAGACGCAGCGCGTCGCGCAGATCCCGTTCCAGCTCGTGGTAGGCCATCAGCTCGGTGTGCATGCCGATGGTGAAAAACTTGTAGTTGTTGCGGCCGTCATCCTTGGCGCGGTACATCGCGATGTCAGCGTTCTTCATCATCATGTGGGTATCCGAGTGGTCATTCGGATACATGGTGATGCCGATGCTGGTGGTCACTGCGACCTGCCGGTCGGCGATGTGATAAGGCTGGGAGATGACAGCCAGCAGGCCGTTGGCGGTTGCCTCGACGTCCAGCGGGTGCAACACCCCCTCCAGCAGGATCGCAAACTCGTCACCACCCAGGCGGGCTACCACATCCCCCGTCCTGATGGCCCGGCGCAGCCGGCTCGCCACCTCCTTCAGCAGGGCGTCGCCGGCATCGTGGCCCAGGGTGTCGTTCACCACCTTGAACTCGTCCAGGTCCAGGAACAGCAGGGAGACCTTCCGGTTCTCCCGGCGCGCCCGCGCAGTGGCCCGTTTGAGCTGGTCGTTGAAGAACTGGCGGTTCGGAATGCCGGTCAGGGGGTCGAACTGGGCCAGGTAGTTGAGGCGCAGCTCCGAGCGCTTGCGCTCGATGGCATAACGGATGGAGCGCAGTATGGTGCGGCCCTGGCCCTCCCACTTCACCAGGTAGTCCTGTGCCCCCTTGTTCAGGATGCTGACGGCGTAGTCCTCGTCGTTCTGGCCGCTCAGTACCACGATGGGTACCTCGGCGTTGACCGCCATGATCGCGTCCACGCACTGGAGGCCCGTTGCATCGGGGAGGTGCAGGTCCAGCAGCACCACGTCGAAGTGATCAACCGTCAGGTGACGGGTGGCAGCGGCCAGGGTCGGGGCGTTGACAATCTCGACATCCCCGGCCCGCTGGCGACGCAGCGAGGCCGCCAGGAAATCCACGTCGGCGGGATTGTCTTCAACTACCAGCAGTCGCATTGCTTCGCGCCCCACGCCCAACGCCCCTCACCCCAGGGGACAACGAACCCTTAATCTAAGGGCGCACGGCGGCACAGCCCTGAGAAGGGGTTCACATAAGGCCCCCTCAGGTCGGGGTGCCGCGCACAGTTCCGGGCGAAGGTCTGGCAGCCTGCAGTACGAGGCGGGTCACAGACAGCCTGCGCGGACCCCGCGCTGCTGTTGACAGACGTTGGTGTTCGCCGCAACCGGTGCTGTAATGCTGCCGGTGAAACCGCTGTTCAAAATCCTGCTCGCTGTCCTCGCGGGCCTGCTCGTGCTGGTCGTGGCAGTGGCGGTCATGGTCTTCGTGCTCGTGAAGCCCGACGACTACCGGGATCTGGTCGTGGAAAACGTCCAGCGGCAGACCGGCCGCGAGCTGAGCATCGAAGGCAAGCTGGGCCTCGACCTGTTCCCCTGCTGCGCGCTGGAGGTGGAGCGCGCCACCCTCGGCAATCCGGCCGGCTTCGAGGGTGAGCCCTTCATACGGCTTGCGTCCGCGCGTCTCGCGCTGCGCCTGTGGCCCCTGCTGACGAAGCGCGAGCTGCAGGTGGGTACCGTGAGTATCGACGGGCTGGAGGCGAGGCTGCAGGTCGCAGCCGACGGGCGGGACAACTGGACTTTTGACACTCCGGCAGCGCAGCCGCCGGGCGATGCCGCGGCAGGCGAGCCGGGCCTCGCTGATTTCTCGGTGGCGGGACTGCGCATCAGCGATGGCTGGATCAGCTACGCCGATGAGCGCAGCGGCAGCCGTTACAGCGTCGAGAACCTGGAGCTCACCACCGGCCAGCTCCGGGGACGCGAGCCTTTCGACCTCAGCACCTCGCTGCTATTCACCGACCTCGAGGACAACAGCAGCGCCGCGGTCAGCCTGCGCAGCCGGGTTGTCCCGGGCGAGGTCGAAGGCGCAACCGTCGTCCGGCTGGAAAACCTCGACGCCGACCTGGATGGCCGCGGACTCGCGGGCCTTGATGGGCTGAAGGGCAAGCTGACCACACCGTCCCTGCAGTTCACGCTGGGCGAGCCGACCACACTGCATGCCCCGACGCTGCAAGCTGACCTCGAGTTGAGCGACCCCGACCTGCCGGGTGGTGCTGCGACGATCGATGCGAGCCTGACCGAACTGCGCTACGACGTGGATGCGGCAGCCGGCACGGTCGTGAGTTTCAGCGCCGATGCCGGGGTGGCCGGCGTACCGCTGCAACTCACTGGCGGCGGCCAGTTCGGGGCGCAGAACGCGCTGCAGGGCACGGTCCGGGTACCAGCCGTTTCGCCCCGGGATGTGCTGGCGAGACTGAAGGAAGACATCCCCGACACCGCCGACCCGCAGGTACTGCGCACGCTGGAAGCCCGCGGTGACTGGTTCCTGCGGGAATCCGCTGCCGGCGTGGACAGGCTCGACCTCAAGCTCGATGACAGCCGCATCACCGGCAGCCTGTCCCGCGAGCTGCTGCCGGCAGGGAGCGGCAGGACACCCCGCACCCGCTTCGACCTCGCCATCGACCAGCTCGATCTCGATCGCTATCTGGCACCCGACGCCGATTCTGCTCCCGGCACCACTGGCTCGGCGGCGCCGGCCGAGCCCCTGCCCACTGAGACGCTTCGCGGCCTGAACCTCGAAGGCAGGGCCCGGATCGGCCGCCTCACCTACGACGGACTGAAGCTGACTGATGTAGCTGTGACTACCGAGGCCGCCGGCGGCCGCCTCAACCTTGCCCCGCTGACCGCGAAACTCTATGGCGGGGAGCTCCAGGGTCGCCTCCGCCTGGATGCCAGTGGCGCCGAGCCCCGGCTGACCCTCAACCAGACCATCACCGGCGTCGCGCTCGGGCCCCTGCTGGCGGATTTTGCCGACGTGAACAACCTGGCCGGCACGATGACGCTGAACCTGGAGGGCACCGGTACCGGCAAAACCAGCGATGCGCTGCTGGAAAACCTGGCCGGCAGTCTCGCCGTGTCCCTCACCGACGGCCTCTACCGCGGCATGGATGTCTGGCATGAGATCCGCAAGGGCTGGGCGGTGGTACAGCGGCAGCCCGCCCCGGCACGGGAGGGCCCGGAGCAGACGGCGATCAATGCGCTGGAGCTCACTGGCAAGCTGAGCGGCGGCCTGCTCACCACCGACCGGCTGCTCGTCGAGATTCCCTTTCTGCGGATCTCCGGCGGCGCGACGGTGGACGTCTTCGCCAAGACCCTGGACAGCAAGCTCACGGCGCTGGTTTACGAGGAGCCGGTCTTCGGCGACGACACCAGCCTCGCGGGCCTGGTGAATGCCCGAATTCCCCTCACCGTCAGCGGTCCGGTGGAATCCCCGAAGGTACGGGTGGATTTCAGCAGGATGGTGCGCGGTGCCGTCAAGGACGAACTCCGGGATGCACTCCAGGAGACGCTGCAGAAGAAGGGCGGACGACTGCTGGACCGCCTCGGCCTGGGCACGCCGGCCGCACCCGCGCCCGGTACTGCGCCACCGACCGACGGCACCGGCGTCGACGGCGAGCCGGTCGCACCGGCGGCAGCACCCGAAGAACAACCAGAGGACCGCCTCAGGCGCGCGCTCGACCGGCTGCTGAAGCCCGACGCGCCGGACTGAGAACTGCATCGGCGTAGGCGGCTGGGCGGTAGACCAGAATTCCCGCTCTCAACGGTGCGGTACTGCGCCCATGGCTGCCCTTCCCCGCTGGATTACCGCCTCCCAGACCGCCCTGCGCGGTGCACTGCTGATCACGGCGGTGTACGTCCTAGCCGGATTCCTGTGGATCGCGATCTCGGACAGCCTGGTGGACCGGCTCGCCGCGGATCCCTCCCATGTGCTGACCCTCCAGAACCTGAAGGGCTGGGCCTTTGTCGCCCTGACCGGCCTCGGCTTCTTCTGGCTCAGCTACCGCATCCTGGATCTCGCCGTGCGCTCCGGTGAGCTGGAGGATCTGGTGCGCTACGACGCGCTCACGGGCCTGCCCAATTCCGCGCTGCTTACCTCCCAGATCAGCCTGGCGCTCCGCACTGCGGAGGAACACGAGAGCGGGGTGGCCGTACTCGCCATTCATGTCGACGGCCTGCGCGACGTGAACGAGAGCCTGGGTCCGGTGGCCGGGGACCAGGTGCTCACCAGCATTGCCCAGCGGCTGCGCCAGACGCTGGCCCCCGGCGACCTGCTCGCCCGCCACGAGGGCAGCTCCTTTGTCGCCATTCTCGATGGCTCCGGCGACCGGGAGCGGCCCAATGTCCTGAGCCGGGCCGTACTGAAGGCCATCGCCGAGCCGATCCTGATCGGTGGCACCGAGTTGCGCCCTAAAGCCAGCGTCGGCATCAGCCGCTTCCCCGAGGACGCGAAGAGCCCGCGGGAACTGATTGCTGCCGCCACGACCGCCATGAACCGGGCGAAGGAGCAGGGCGGCTGGCATGTACACCGCTACACCGTGCGCCTCACCCGGGCCGCCTACGAGCGCTTTCGCCTGGAGAACGACCTGCGACGCGCGGTCGAGAACGGCGACCTGGAACTCAACTACCAGCCCCAGGTGCGGCTGGTCGATGGTGAGCCGACCGGCATGGAGAGTCTTGTCCGCTGGACCCATCCGACGCTGGGTCCGATACCGCCCAGCCGCTTCATCCCGCTGGCGGAAGAGTCGGGGATCGTCCAGCCACTCGGCGAATGGGTCCTGGCCCGGGCCTGCCGTCAGGCCGCGATTTGGCGGGACGAGGGAGTGGCCGACCTGCGCATGTCCGTGAACCTCTCCATCCGTCAGTTCAGTCACCGCCGCCTCTGGAAGGTGGTGGAACAGGCGCTGCGGGAATCCGGCCTGCCGGCCAGCCGGCTGGAGCTCGAGATCACCGAGAGCGTGATGGCCCGCGATCCGGAGGTGGCGCTGCGGATCCTGCGCAGTCTCAAGGAAGTGGGCGTCAGCATTGCCATCGATGACTTCGGCATGGGCTACTCATCACTGAGCTACCTGCAGCTGCTGCCCATTGACCGCCTGAAGATCGACCGCTCCTTCGTGACTGCGCTGCATCAGGATCCCCGCGGTCAGGCGATCTGCCGGACCATCATCGACATGGGGCGCAACCTCACGCTGCAGACGCTTGCCGAAGGCATCGAGACCGAGAGCGAGCGGCAGACCCTGGTGGAATACGGCTGCGAGGAGGGCCAGGGCTTCCTGTTTGCCCGGCCGATGGGCGCGCTGGACGTACCCCTGTGGCTGGGCGTCGAGCCCGTCCGTGGCGAGCGGCTGCCGAGGTCGGCGCTGGCCGTCTGACTGCCGGGGCCAGGCGAACCAGCCTGCCCTGATTTGGCTTGCGCTTGCTGCCCCGGCCCTTGCTACGCTGGCCGGCATGGACCGGGACTTCAGCCTGTCACTCGCGCCCGCGCTGCTCGCCTGGTGGGATAGCCATGGCCGCAAGGACCTGCCCTGGCAGCAGGATCCCACGCCGTACCGGGTATGGGTCTCGGAGATCATGCTCCAGCAGACCCAGGTGGCGACGGTGTTCCGCTACTACGACGCTTTCATCGCGGCATTTCCCACCGTCACGGCACTCGCCGCTGCCGCCCCCGACGACGTGCTGCATCGCTGGTCGGGCCTGGGCTACTACGCGCGGGCGCGGAACCTGCAC
>CAYOXI010000020.1:25093-35950 GCA_964407855.1 uncultured Chromatiaceae bacterium | reverse complement strand
CTTCTCTGGGCTCTACCTAGAGCCACCCCCGACATCTCCCCGCACCGCAGCGGCACGGTAGCCGCCCTTCGTGGTGGCTATCGCCATAGTCCACGGTCAGTTCCTCGCCTGGCCGGATGCGCCTCAGTGCGTAGAACTCAGCATGCTGGCCGAAGATACGGATGTAGGTATTCGGCTGACAGGAATGGTTGATGTAGCGGAAGCCTCTCGTGGTGCTTCCCGCATCGATAGCGAGCCGGCCGAGTTCTACGATGGCGACGATGGATTTTCCAGCCGCCCGTTGCCGAGCTTCGGTAATGGTGATGAGTTCCCCTTCGAATTCACCGATCTTTGATCGGGCTGGAATTGCCCGGGTCGCGAACAGTCCTTTCCCGCAGATGGAACTGCGCGCGACTTGCAACGACAGGTAGATCGGGGACGAGTAACGGTGCTGCTGCATCGTGTCGAGTTTATCAGCAGTGAATCTGTGAACGGAAAAGACGCGAACCCTTCCTGTACTTCAAATCTCTCCTGGAGCAGTCAATGAATTTATGGAATCGACTACTGCTGGTTGGCGCCTCTGCAGCAGTCCTGAGTGCGTGCGGCAGCAGCAGTACGGACAACCGGCTCGCCCTGCGCGTCATTCATGCGTCACCCGATGCACCTGAAGTCAATGTCCTGATCGACGGTGCGGCCGTACTCTCCGCCGTGGATTACAAGGAGGGCTCGGGCTTCCTCGAACTGCAACGCGGCACCTACGATATCGAAGTTGAAGCCATTACACCGGCAGGCAACGTGGTGGTCATCGACCTGCCAGCCACACCACTGGCGCGGAGAACGGATTACTCGGTCCTGGCGATCGGCAGGGTAGCCGGCGGCACCCTGGCGCCGCTGATTCTTGCCAATGACACGACGCAGGTAAGCGCCGGGCAGGCCCGCACCCAGGTGGTGCACGGTGCTCCCTCTGCCCCGCCGGTTGTCGTCTATGTCACGGCACCCGGGGCCAGCCTCGCGGGTGTAGCGCCGCTGGGCTCCTTCAGTTTTGGCGAGGATCTGGGTCCTGTCGAAGTCCCGGGTGGCAACTACCAGATCCGTGTTGCGCCGGCCTCGGCGCCAGGTACGGTGGTCTTTGATTCCGGTACGGTATCCCTGCCTGCCGGGGCTGACCTGCTGATCGTCGCTGTGGACAACACCACCACCGGCCCCTCCCCCATCACGCTGCTGGTGAACGATGGCAGCACACAGTTTGAACTGCTGGACGCTGCCGCTCCCGGGGATATCCGCGTCGGCCATTTCTCGCCGGACGCACCGGCAGTGGACGTGGTGGTCAACGACGATTTCGCATCACCACCGGTCACGGACCTCACCTACCAGGAGGTCACGCCCTATCTCAGCCTTGAGCCGGATGCCTACAACTTCAAGGTGGTCGATTCGGCCACCCAGTCACTGACTGCGATTGACCTGGATGCGACGCTCGTTGCCGGCACCAGGGTGACCGTACTGGCCGTCAACACGCTGGCCGCACCGCTTGAGCCGCTGGTGCTGGCCAATGACAACCTGTCCCGCGCGGTGGCTACCGAGGCGCGGGTGCGGATTGTGCATGCCTCACCAGCCGCGGGGCCGGTGGATGTCTACGTTGCAGCTCCGGGTACTGACGTTACCGGCATCTCGCCGGCACTCGCCAACGTGCCCTTCAAGGCCGAGACGGGCTTTATCGCCCTCGCGCCGGCCAGCTACGAAGTGACGATCACGCCGCCCGGGCAGCCGAATGTCGTCGCCTTCCAGGCGACCCTGGACCTCGCGGGAGGCAATGTATTCACGGTGATCGCCCGGGACGCGCCGGGGGGCGGCGCCCCTGTTGGTATCAACCTGATCGACGAGACGATCTGAGACGGGCCGTCGCCGGCACCTCGCTCCAGGGCGGGGTGCCGGCCGGGGCCTTGCTCCGGATCCCTACCGGCTGTCGCCCGCCCTCTCAAGGGTGAAACACAACTCGGCGCTGTCAGCCTGCACGCCGTTCACACCCAGTCCCCGGTCGTAGGTGAGGCCGGTACCCAGCAGCGTTGCGGTCAGGGCGGCAGCAGCAACCAGCAGCAGCCAGCCGAGCAGTACCGGGCCGGGCGCCCGGTGCCGGGTCCGATAGACGGCGACAGAGGCGATCAGTGAGCTCCACCACATGGCTGCCCCGGAGCGCCGGTGGAGGATCGTGGCCTCGATCGTGTCCAGGTCACAGCGGGCGGAAAGGTAGTCGACAAAGCCGGTGCCGATGGACACCAGCGCGAACCCGGAGCCAATCCACAGGTTCCACCGGGCCACGGAGAGGAGTTCCGCAGCCCAGGCTCGCCGACGGGCGACTGTTCCGATCAGGAACAGCACGACCGACATCAGCACAAGCGCAACGGAGAAGTGGACGACATAGGGGTGTATCCGCTCAGTCATCTGCCGTAACCCATAGTTCGCCCGTAGCACTCAGATAAAGGTTGCGCATTTCCCCGGCGGTAAACGGCCGGGAACCCCGGCGGCCGAAGACCGCAACCTGTCCGCCACTCTCGTCCACCGCCCGGTCCCGCTCCAGGGGCCGAGAGAGCGACAGCGCCGGGGAACGGGTGCCACGACGGGCGATGAGCTGCGGCCGCGGCTCCGGACTGAAGCCATAGAAGTTGGGCTGGCTCTGCGGAGAGGTGAGCTGGAGCACCTTGAGTCCCGCTGTGCCGTCGGCCACATAGGCAAATAGCGACGCGTTGGTCGAGGCCACCACCACGTCCCGCGCATCCCGGATCTGGCCACCCGCGTCATACAGCTGGAACAGGCGGGGCTCGGTGGGTTTCTCGACATCAATGATCGCCAGTCCCTGGCTGCCGGCCGCCACATACGCATAGGTGCGGCTGACAAACACCTTCCGCGCGTCACGCAGCGGCACACTGGCACCCGCAACGACCGACGCGCGCTCTGGCCAGGTGATGTCTACCACCTTCAAGCCTTCGCCATCAGTCACGAACAGGTAGCGGAATTGCTGCATCGAGGCCCGCGCGCCCGGCAGAGGCACCGTGGTGAGCAGCCGGGGCGCGAGCGCCTCCGTGACGTCCACCACCGCGATACCCCGGGGCGTGGCGATGTACAGGGTATTGCCGGCTACCGTGACGTGACGGGCGCCCTGCAGGGCCCCATCCGCATCCCAGGTCAGGGCACGCTCGAGGAAGTTGTTGCGAAACTCGCCGTCGGCCAGGGTGTTGATGTCCACCAGGATCAGCCCCTCCTCCGCATCGCTGATCACGGCATAGTCGTAGATCGAGTTGAACGGCTGCTCCAGGTTCTCATCCCGCATCAGCTCGCCCTGGTTCCGCGGCGGGTGTACCGGCTGGGTCGTGGCCAGGCTGACACAGGTGGCATTGCGGGTCGGAACGATGGTTTTCTGGCCCAGCGGTCCGAAAGGTGCACTGATGATCTTCTGGCTGATGCCCTTGTTGGCGATGCCGGCGACATCGTAGACGCGGAATCCGCGGCGCCCCTCGGCGACGTACAGGTACTCACCCCGCAGCTGCAGGCAGGACGCGGTTCCAGCACGGTGAGATTCGGCGACCGGGAGCACCAGACCGCGGCGCTCGTGGGCCCGGAAGAAATCCGGGTAGGCATAGCGCTGCAGGTAGCTGCCGAGCACCGCCTGGGGCTCGTCCCATTCTGTCACCTGCACGGCAGTGACGGCGCGTTCTTCCCCGATCCAGGCATTCAGTCCCAGGAAGTTGATGAACTGCGTGCCGTGACCGAGCGTCTGCGCGAGGATCGCGTTGTTGTCGCCGGCGCTGCTCAGGTGGCAATCACTGCAGGTCTTGGTCTCCGTCCTGCGCTCGGTATGGGGATAGTGGGGATTCATCGCCTGGCTGGAGTAGCCGGAAGCGGCAATGGGCGGCTGCTGGATGTAGATTTTCTCGCGGTTGGCATTGGTGGATGAGAGCACCAGCGCCGAGGATGAACGCACCGGCGCGATCTTGTAGTCCTCGGCAGGACCGCGCCGGCCCAGCATGAAGACTTCGTCCCGGGCGACCTGGGGGTTGTAGGTGGCGTAGTTGCGCGACATGCCGCCCTCGGGCCGGTGACGTTCGGTCTTCCAGTTGGCTTCGATGGGCAGGTGGCAGCCACCGCAACTGGTGGTCCATGAGGTATGGCAGGCGTAGCACTCCATCTGGTCATCGCTGTGGGCCAGCTGCTCCCAGCTGACGTCCAGCCCGAAGTGCTGGCCAACCGGGTCCTTCGCCATCAGCTTGGCCCGGGCCGCTTTCTCGTTGTAGGCCGCATTGCCCGCCGTGATGGAGTCCCGGACCAGGGACACCGTCCATTCGAGGGTCGCATCCACGGCTGAGCGCTGGATCAGCTTGTCGTCCCGCCACTCGAAGCGCAGCCGGCCATCCGGGTTACGGATAAGGGCCAGATCGGTGCCGACCGGACCCGCCGCGGTTCCCGAGGTGCGCAGCGTGGGATAGTCCCGGCTCGTGCCATGGCAGTCCTTGCAGTCAATCTCGACCGCCTGGGCGACTTCCGCCACCAGGTGCCCGGTGCCATGCGAATCCTGGGCGTAGTGACAGTCCACGCACTGCATCCCGACGTCCACGTGGATGGACTGCAGGTGCACGGCCTTGGCCCATTTCTCCGGATCATCGGCCGGCACCAGTCCACCCGCGGCATCCAGCAGGTTGCCCTTGCGGTCCCGCTTGAACACGGCGCGGAAATTCCAGCCATGGCCGTGATAGTCGGCAAACTGGGTGTCCTTCAGCGAGGGATTCAGCTCCGACACCGCAGCGAGGAATTCCTCATCCGCCCAGTTGCCCCGGGGCGCTGCGCCCTCCGGATTGCGATCGAGCACGCGTCTCATCTGCTCGGCATCCGGATACTGCTGTTCTGCCGGCCACATCACCGGAGCATCGGATTCGTAATCCCACATCGTGAAGCCGAGATAGCTGTTCATGAACATGTTGGGCTGGTGCATGTGGCAGACCATGCACTGGCTGGTCGGAATCGCCCGGGAAAAGGCATGGGTGATCGGATGACCCGAGCGATCCTTCGGGATCGTGGGATCCACTGTCTGGCTCAGTCCCCGGTGTCCTGCCGACGCATAGATGCTGGAGGCCCGCGGATCGCGGTTGTTGGCGTAGACCACGTGGCAGCTGCTGCACCCCGAGGAGCGATAATCCCCGGGCTGGTCGTTGGTGCCGAGAAACCACATCAGGGGGTCATTGAGCCGGGTCTTGTGGATGTTGAGCACGGGCACGGCAATGCGCGCCCCGGTGCCGGGACCCCGGCTGGACTGCTTCACATCGGGCCGTCCGGGCTCCTCCAGGCGCTGGATCTGGCCCAGGGAGTTGGGCACGCCGGTCTCGGGAAAGACCGTCAGGATATTGCGGCCGCCATCCTCGAAGGCCCGGAAGACGTCAGCGGGCGGCAGATTCTCCCAGCGGGGCAAGGGATAAAGGCGGGTCAGCACACCCCGCTCCCGGGCAAGTTCCGGCGTCAGGCCGAGCACTTCCAGTGGCGCACTTTCCAGCACCGCGGGCTGGCCATCCCGGGTGTAGGCCTCCCCCAGCAAGGGCGTCTTGAAGGGCAGAATGCCGTTGTTGTAGGCAGCACCACTCCAGAACATCGCGTTGGTCGCCATCAGGCTGCGCTCGGCAGCCTCGATCACCGGCAGATGGCAACTGCCGCAGGCCTCGCGCGCGACCCGGTAGTCGCCGGGATTGACGAAGCGGATGAACTCCGGCGCCTCGCGGTTCAGCAGGGTGTAGCTGCGCACGGGGTTACCGGCGCCGCGGCTCTCCCATCGGTCCGGATACCGGGGCAGAACGTGAGCCTGCTTCAGAAGATCATCATAACGTTCTGATTTATCATCAATTACTGAGTCCCGACGAATGCCGGCATTACCCCCATGGCAGTCCGTACAGCCGAGCACTACCGCCGGGTTCGCGTGCATGGTGGGCTGGTCAGTTGCCGTGTGACAGTCCAGGCAGCCGGTGCTCTTCGCGGCCGCTGCAGTGGCCGGCTGGGCCCGGGGTGCAGCGGGCGCCGTGGTCCAGTAGCGCTCGACGGCAAGGCCATCATCCGCGCTAGCGGCCCACGCACCGCCGGCAGGCGCGATAACAACACCGAGGAGCAGCCAGCCAGGAAAAGTCGGGATCTTGATCATCAGTAGGTCAGCACCACATTACCCAGGATCGAGTACGCCACTTCATCCTTGAACAGCTGCTCGTAGCCCCGGCCCGGGAAAAGCGCAGCCGCCGACAGGCGCAGCACCACGTTCTGGATGGCCAGTGGCCGCCAGATGACGGCAGCCGAAAGATCGAGGCCGATATGCCGGTCGATATGCCCCTGGTTGCGGGCCGCCTCCACGGTCGCGGTATCGGCAAACCAGAGTTCGTTGGCATTGAAGCTCACCCGCAAGGTGGGCGACAGGTCGAGGTCGGCGCCGATGCCCAGCAGGCCGATTCCCGGATTGCTGAAGTTGGACTGGCCGAACTCCTTGGATGGCCGGAGCGAATTGAGCAGCCCGTTGCGCCCGGACAGGCCAACACGACCGCCGCCGATCAGGGGCACCGGCTGGCGGATCCAGAAGCTGGTATCCGCGCCGGCGAAGAGCGGGTTCTCGAAAATGGCGTCGAAGCCTTCGGCGCGATCGTCGTAGGGATCATCGTCCCCGCTGGCATAGAGCATGGAGAGGCGGCCCCGGATCCAGTCGAAGTCCTTCGAGGCCTCCGCCGCCAGGAAAAACGCCCGGATGTCACCGCCCTCGCTGCCGAAGGTGCTGCGGGTCTCGTCACCCAGCGCCACATAGGCGCTGGTACTGAGGTTGAAGCGGCGAAAATGCCCATCGCCGTTGTAGCCCAGATAGACCACATCGTAATCCCGGGTGAGCTCGGTCCCAAGCGAAGCCGGCCGCTGGATGAAACCGTTGTCGTCGTACTGTAGGTCCCCCTGCTCGCGGTTGCGGTTCCACGCAACCACCACCTGCGAGCTGAAGCCGAGGGTCGGCGTATCCTGGGCATAGAAGTTGGCGATGAATACATCGTCGTCCCGGACCGCGCTGAAACCCCGGCTCAGCACGTTGTTGAGGCCACTGTTGGTGTCCTTGTCCAGCCGGCGGAACCACGCAAGGTTGTACTGGTAGCGGTTGTTGTCACGGGTACCGAACAGGCGGACGCCCACCGGACTGTCGAGGAACAGAAAGCCGCGAAAGTCAGCGCTGAAAGGCTGGATGCCGACGCGCACCGAGTCGAAGTCGTAGCGCACCGACACGTCGCGCAGGTGCTTGTCCACGAACAGGCCCTGCAGGCCCACGGCAGCGTCGCGGCGGGTGGTGTCTGAGTCGGCGGGCGCCTGGAGGAAACCCCGCTCCTCCGCGCTCACGTAGTTGATGTTGAAGGCCGGTATCAGCCGGAACTCCCAGTCCGGCGGCTTGAATACCGTATTGCCCTGGTAGAGCACGCCTTCCAGCAGCAGGGTCTGTGCCAGCAGGAGCTGCTCCCCGTCGCCCAGCAGGTCCAGGCTGCCGGGGTTTTCGGTCACTGGCCCGCCCACCGGGACGGGAAAGCGCCGCGGCTCGACCACCGTATCGGCAATCCCCGTCAGTGCCACAAACCAGTCTTCACCAAAGGCCGGGCGGTCGCCCTTGAGCCAGTTGTTGCCCCGGTAGGGGTTCCGCAGATTCCCGGTCTGGCCCAGGCTGGACACGAGGCGCCACCGATCCGGATAGCCCGAAAACTCCTGGAGGACGCCCCGGGGTGGCGGTGGCAGGGCCCGGGGGTTGCAGGGCGTGGCTTCGAAGCTTCCCGGTTCGGCGCCCGGACGTCGCCGCTCGCTCTCTGCTACCGGCTCCGGCGGACACACGTCGGCCGCCCTCGGCAGCCCCGGTACGCCCATGCACAGGGCCGCCAGCAGCAGACGGAGCCTAGCGTCCACTGCAGGCCTCCTGTTCGGTGGATCCGATGAAGGGCGCCTGGGGGCAGTTCACGTAGCGCAGCCGTGCGCCAAAGGGCATCAGCGTGTCGGCCCGGATCCCGGCTGGAGCATTGTCAAAGCTGCCGAGCAGCCTGCCTGCCTCCGACACGCCGAGAAAGGCAATCATGTCGTCCTGGTCGATGCCATCGCCGGACACACCCACGCCACCCACCAGTGTGTCACCCCGGTATACCGGCACCCCACCCGGGAAAATCTGCAGCCCGTTGGCCACCTCCGCAATCGGGGCACTGCTGACCAAGCCGCTGTCGAAACCGGTGATACCGGTACAGTTCTGGGCCACGTCGGGCGCGGCGCCCAGCACGAATGCCACGTGCTGGATCAGGCCGTTGTAGACCAGATCCAGTTGCAGACCCGTCGAGAACGCGCTCGCCTCACCCGCCACCTTGCTGAAGGGGCCGGGGTCCCGACCATCCACCCCGTCGGGATAGAAGGGACGCGCCAGGTTGCCCACGGCCCGTGCCGAGAAGGCCACCGCACCATCGGCGAGCGCAGTGCCTGCGCCAAGAAAGGCGCGGATGGCCGGGACATAGTCTCCGGGCGACACGCTGTCCAGGACCACGAGCCCGCTGTCGAGGTACACCGCATCGGGCACGGACGTGAGCGCAGCCGCAGCCTGGGCGCCTGACATGAAGGCTGCAGTCCGCGCTTTCTGCAGCGAGACATCCAGGCCGAAAACCGGCGCATCACGGCTGCGGGCTATCCCGAGGATGGTCCCGGCCGAGTCAACCACGCTGATGCTGACCCGGGCCGCTGAACTCCGCGGCCGACGGATCTGTGCCCTCGCCCGGTTGGCCACCGTGAGCGCCTGGCGGAGGATCTCCCCTACCTCGGCAGCAGTCAGCGCGTCGGCACCCTCCGTACCCGCCATCGGCCGGTAGCGCTCCAGATCTGCATCGTCACTCAGTACAAAGGCATCGAGTCCAGCGTAGTCAAGCGCATCGGGACGAACGCCGGAACCCGGCTGGCCAAAGGCCAGACCGGCCAGGATGGCGCCGGACGTGTAGCCGGCGACGGCAGCCCGGTTACCGGCGACACCGTCGAGGGCCGCAAAGCCAGGGGCGGCCACCGGATCGGACAGCAGATCGGCAAAGGTCGCATCGCTGAAGCGCAGGGTCTTGCCCTCAACAGTGATCTGGTCGCCGCGGCGATCCGCAGGAGCGGCAAAGCCAAAACTGCCGGCCAGGGCGATCAGCTCGTCCAGGTTGAGGTCCCGGTCCGTCACGTCCAGGTCGAGGCCATACTCGCCATCCGCCATGACACCAATGCCGCCGACTGGCGTGCCGGCCTTGTACAGCGGAAAGCCGCCCGGATCTGCCGCCAGGCCCAGTGGCGAGCGTTTCGGACCGGCCGTGGCGCCGGCCGTGAAACGCGCCAGCAGGTCCGAGCAGGGCAACTGGCTGAACTGCACGCCGAACAGCGGGCCTCCGGGCGCGAAGCGTTCGCCTGGATTGAAATGCGCCTGCACGATCTGGCTGGCCGTGCGGGTACTGAAGGCATTGCCTTCGCTGGACAGGTAGGCGCCCGTCATGGCCTTGGCGATGGCAGCCAGCGTATCCGGCACGACGGAGACCCCTTCCAGTCCGCCGCGGGTACCCGTCCCCGAGGTGATGAGGACCTGATCCAGAGCACCGTTCATGCGAAACACGCCGAGTACATTGCCAACCCGGTCCACCACGGCGATGGTCGCCAGGCTGCCCCGGGCCTGGGCTTCGGTGACGGCCTGGGCCATGACCCGTTCCACGTCTGCCGGCGTGAGGAAGCTCGCAGCCGTCGCGCAGCTGCCCGCGCAGGGCGAGGGTCCCGGCGCCTCCGCACCCGGTGGCGAACTACTGCCGCCGGATCCGCTGCAACCTGCCAGCAGCAGGCCGATGAGCGCCAGCCAGCGTCGCATCAGGGCCCTGCCGGCTGCCACAGTGGACTCCCGGCCGGATGGAACGCATGACAGAGGACGCAGGTGCTGGTCACCAGGCTGGCGGGATTCCGCCTGGGTTCGCCGCTGCCGTGGCAGTCCCGGCACGTGGCGATCGTCGGCATCAGGACGTCGCTGGCCTGGTCGGATTCGGCCGCGGCATGACAGGTGGAGCAGTCGGTCAGGGTAGTGGAATGACGGGCATGGCTGAACTGCGCGCCGGGTAGCCAGGTAGAACGGATCGCCACCGGGGCGATCTTCCAGGGCAGTGCCGGATCACTGCCCGCGGTCACCTCATGGCACTGACTGCAGCTGCGCCGCTCGATCAGGTCCCGGGCCACTGACCGGGCCTCATCGCCGGCCGTCTTCAGCAGCCGGGCCCTCTCGGCCGGGGACAGCTGGCGGCCTGGCCGGCGTACATCACCGGGCTGGGCCTCGGGATCGGCAAAGTCCTCCAGGTAGCGGCGGCTGTAGTGATCGACGAGGAACGCGGTGACCTCAGTCACATCGCCATGGGGGACCACCCGGCGAGGAAAGGCCGGATCGAAATCCAGCAGGTGGCAACCACCGCAGTCTCTTGCCATGGCGAGCGGCCGGAAGCGCGCACCGCCCGGCTCCGGGACATGGCAGTCGCCGCAGCCGAGGACGGTATCACCGACCGGCGAACGCACGCCGCCCGCCTTCAGGTGTTCGGCATGGGGAAACCGGAGCCCGGAAGCCTCCTCGCCAGCCAGCACAAATTCCGGGTGACTGGTCAGGAAGTCCGTGACCACCGGCGCTACCTGGCTCCAGGCTGCCACCGCTGCGAGGTCCTGATGACAGTCGATGCAGACGGCCGGATCCCGTCGCACCAGCGTCGCGGGCTCATGGTGCTCGGCGTGACAGCTGGCGCAGCGCGCCTCCTCGAGCGGCAGCACCACAGGCAGCGCTCGGACGGGCCCCTGTGCAGCAGCCGACCGACGACCCGT
>CAYOXI010000020.1:23630-24993 GCA_964407855.1 uncultured Chromatiaceae bacterium | reverse complement strand
ACCGCGACGAAAAGCACCCAGGACCAGGTCCGTTTGCCCAGGCCCAGTTCCGCGACGCGCAGCGTCGGTCGAGCCTGACGCTGGTCATCGGCGGCCAGCCCGGGATCCAGCGCGAAACTGAAGCACAGCTCGCAGCCAGGCTCCGGCTCCTGGATGTGCAGGACGTTTGCACCGAGGGTGACCGTATCGCCGGGCTGGAGCCTGGTCTCCCGGCAGAGGGCGCCGTTGACAAGGATGCCGGCCGGCACCCGGCTCTGCAGTACCGGTTGCCCGCCCCGGAGGCTGATCCGCGCGTGGGCCAGGGCGACGCGCCGGTCCTTGAGCTGGACAGCCTGGTCGGTCGCCCGACCGAGCGTCAGTACGTCGCCGTCAAACAGCTTGTCCCGCTGTTCAACTGAACCTGCCGGACCGCGACGCAGAAAGCGAATGAGTACCCGCATGCCCGGCGCTACCAGTAGATGAACACAGCAACCACGTGGGCCACCAGCGCCGCCAGCAGGGCGAAGGACAGCGGCACGTGGAAGAACAGCCAGACCTCCATCCAGCCCTTGAGTTGCGCATCCCGGCGCAGGCGGGCCAGCAGCGTGCGTCGCGCGCCAACCAGTCCGAGCAGGTCCTGCAGCTGGCGCGAGCGCTCACCCTCGGTGCTGGCGGCGAGGCGCTGTCCCACCCAGTCCAGCAGGGCGGCCTGATCCGGATTGGCTACCGCCACATAGCGCAGTGCACCGGTGCCCGTGGCCACTGGCAACAGCAGTTGCGAACGGTCACGTCCGGCCAGGATGGCACGTGCGCTACCCCCGATCAGCGTCCGGTCGCGGTTGGCGAGCAGGACTTCCTGATACTCCGCCGGCATGTCCGCCGTCAGCCGCAGGCACCGGGCATCCAGGTCCGCCAGGTCACCGAGCAGCTGGTCGGTGGTCTGGGAGGCCCGGTTGCTGCTGAGCAGGCGGGGGTAGCGGCTATAGACGACCACACCAAAGAGGCCGCTCACCACGACCACGCACATCAGGACGTAAGCCAGGGTGTGGATGTTGCCGCCGAACTGGAAGCCGGCATGGAGGGATGCCACGACCAGCAGGCTGAGCCCCAGATAGACATGGGCCGACAGCCATCCCTGGACAGTGCCCATGTTCGACGCGTAACTGCGCTTGCGCACGCCGAAGGACATCAGCCACAGGATCAGCAGCGCGCCAATCGTGCCCAGGGTGTAGCCGAGCCAGGTGCCCCCGTTGGGTGGTACGCCCGGTTCGTGCCACAAGTAGGCTGCGGCGCTGAGCGCGGCGAGGGCCAGCGCAAGCCACAGATAACGGGAGCCCCGGTAGGCCAGCAGCGACTGGTGGACTGCCGGGCCGGCGTTCATCCG
>CAYOXI010000020.1:0-23530 GCA_964407855.1 uncultured Chromatiaceae bacterium | reverse complement strand
CGGATGTAGACCTCGCCATTGGGTGCCCGGCCGATCGCATCCGGCGGGCAGTCAGTCATGCAGTGCGGGTCCTCGCAATGGCGGCAGGAGGTGGGGACGTGGATGTTCGCAAAAGTCGGGCCGGCCTCGCGGTCGAGGCGGGAGGTGCCACCGTGGGTCTCCGCGCAGGCGCGTTCGCAGTTGTCGCAGGCAATGCAGAGGGTCTCATCGATGAGCAGGACGTCCGTTGCCTCACCCAGCCCCTGGGCCATCAGGAAGGAGATCAGGTCGCCCGACTGGGGCTGGCTCGCCATCCGGGTGTTCTCCGCCAGGCGTCGGCGCACGGTGGTCTCCACCTGCTCGCGGAGCGCCGGATTGCGCGCCACCAGCTCATGGAAGGTGTCGGCGTCCAGGCTGATGGTCTCGGTAGGGACCGTGGGTCGCACGGTGGCGCTGCGGGGCGTCCGGCTCACCAGCCCCATCTCGCCGACGTAGTTGCCGGCTGCCACATAGGAGATCACCACTTCCCGGCCGCCCAGGTCCCGGGCCACGGCTACCGAACCGCTGCGGATCAGATGCAGACTGTCGGCTGCCTCGCCTTCGGCAAAGATCGCCTCCCCGGCCTTGTAGCGCCGCAGCCTGGCCTTTTCGGCCACCGGCTTCAGGTCGGCGTGGCTCGCCTGGGGCGCGAAGCTCGACTGGATTGCCCGGATGATGAAATGCTCGTCAATCACCCGGCGGACACCATCCACCGAGCTGATCAGCTTGTTGATTTCGCGACGCGGTGACTCGATCAGCACGCAGCCTTCCCCGGCGCTGACCGTTGCCGAGCGGCGGCGGCCAGACAACAGGCTCATCTCACCAAAGAACTGTCCTGCGCCGAGCCGGAGACGACTCCCGGCCTCATCGCCCACCTGGATCTCGACGCTGCCAGCCAGGATGGTGAAAAAACTGTTGGTGTAGTCGTTCTTGCGAAAGATAACCTCGCCGGCCACCCGGGTATGCACCTGGCTGCCCAGGACCAGCTCGCGGAAATTCAGGGGATTGATGGCCGTAAACACGGGGATGCGTGCCTGCATCAGCGCGAGGGTCTCATCCACCCCCAGGCCGAATGGCAGCCCGCGGAACTTCTCGGCCAGCAGGGGATGGTCCGCCGGCTCGATGCTGCGGCCGAGCGCATACTCGACCACCTCGTAGCCCTGGTTCATGGCCTGTTTGATCAGCGGATAGCCGCCCAGGGCACCGATCACGTACAGCCCCGGCACGCTGGACTCGTAGCGGGAACTGAGTACCGGCAGCGACGTGACGTCTGCATTGGGGAAGCGGATGCCGCAGGCTTCGACGAATTTCCTCGGTGGCACTGCCCCGATGCGGGCGATGATCCGGTCGCACTCGATGCGGGACTCGCCCTGTTCCCCCGCCAGCGTCAGGGTGTGGCGGCGGCCATCCGGGCCGGGCTCCAGCCGGACCACCGCCGCCTTGTAGGCACACTCCAGCCGCCCCTCCGCGATGCACTTGAGTACCAGGTTGAGGTTACCCTCCTTGATCCGGTTGAACTCGTCGCTGCGATTGACGATCAGGACGCGGTTCTGCCGGGTCAGCGCCACCGCATTCTCGATGGCCGCATCACCGGCCCCGACGACCACGATGGTCTCATCCCGGTACTCGTCCGGGTCGTCCAGGGTGTACTGCACGCAGGGCAGGTCTTCGCCGGGTACGCCAAGTCTGCGTGGATTGCCCTGCACGCCGATTGCCAGGATCACGTTCTCCGCGTGGACACTCCGTCCGTCTTTCAGACGGAGGACAAAGGACGGGGTGGAACCTTCAACGGCGACCACCTCGGCACCAAAGCAGATGTTGACCCGCTTCTCGCCGAGCCCGGCAGCCCAGCCGGCCAGGATGTTCTCGCGGGTTCCGGCCGCAAACGGCAGCGCACTCCGGAGCGGCAGGGCGCCCGGCTCGGCCATCACGTGCTTGCCTTTCTGGTAGCGCTGGATGGTATTCGCGTGGGCGGGGCCCGCCTCCAGCAGGATGTGGGGGACACCCAGTTCTGCCGCGTGGGCCGCCGCGCTGAGTCCCCCCGGTCCCGCGCCGACGATGGCCAGCGTGTAGCGGGCCTCCGTCATGGAGCGGTGAAGCCCGCCGCCCCGGTCGCATCGAAGACGCCACCGTCATCCTGCAGGCTGAAGGTGAGGCCGGCCCCGGCAGGGGCGCCGCTGCCCGGCTGTGCCGGACCGCTGAAGAACCCACTGAAGATGCCGGACCCCGTGCCCTGAACCGGGCTGATCTCAACAAAATCATAGGAGCCGCTGAACTGGTGCGGTTCGAGACCGGACTGCCCGCCGATGATGCCCTCGCCTGAGGCCAGCCAGGTGTTGCCGGCCAGGCTCAACTCAAGGGTGCTGAAAATCTCCTGGTTGGTGAAGTCGGCCGTCAGCGAGGCGGCAGTGATCGAGCCCACGTTGCCCTCACTGTCCGTGGGACTGGTGCCGCCGGCAAAACTGTAGGCCACTGTGCCAGTGATCGGGAGCTGGGGCGGCTGGGCCGCCGACCCGCTGATGACCCAGTGCAGGCTTTGCTGGTCGAGACCCAGATCAATCGGCCCTCCGGCTCCAGTAAACAGGGACTGCCCGCCCGACCAGCGCCCCCAGCGCAGGATCGCCACGCTACTGCCACCGGCGCCGGCAATCGAGCTGGTGCCCAGGTCGAAGGTGCCCGGCAGTGGCACTGAGTCCGTCGGGTAGTCGCCGTCAAAGCGGGTGAGATTGCCCGCGCCATTCAGCGCGTAGCTGTCGGCCGGCAGGGACTGCGCCGTGCTGTAGCCAGAAAACACACCGATGTTCTCAATGGACCAGGACAGATCCCGGCGGACATCGGTCCGCTGATCGATCAGGGAACCAGGCGTCACCGGCACTGGCGTGCCCTGCGGTTCTGGCAGGTCGATCGCGTCGTCCGGATCGGCACCGGCGTCGGCCGGACTGCGCCGCTCGTTGACTCCCGGCAGCCGGGTTTCGCTGGCAGGCTGGGCATTGCCCCGTCCCGCGATGCGGAACTCGCCGGCACCATCCTGCCTGAGCCAGACCGGCGGTTGATCCAGAGACTGAGCCGGCATCCCACCAGCCGGGATGAAGAGGTACTGCCCGGCCGTGAGCTGGTACTCGGTAGCGCCGCTGCGCAGGGTGATGACCCCTTCGTCCACGCCCAGGTACAACCCGTCGTCAATGACATCGCCTGGCTGGGTGCCGGGCGCGTCGCCACAATCCCCGACGCACCAGACCGCCACATAGCGGGTCCCCCGGATGCCGAGCGTGCCCACCGGTGTCCGGACCTGATACGCGTCCGGGTCATCCTTGCCGATGGTGCCGGTGGTGGTGCGAAAGCCGCCTTTGATGAGGGTGGAGACTGTCCGGCCACCGGCGTTGGCGGTGGTGGCCTGGACCGGTGCGTTGACCGCTGCCGGCAACGAGAACTCGTCGATCTGGTAGCGGGAGCCGGACCGCAGGGCGATGCGCGCCCCGTCGTTCATCAGCAACTGGGCCCGGGCCTTGTCGCCCGTCACGATCACATCACCTTCTTCGACCAGGTCGCCGGCGTTCGCGGGCAAAACCCCGCCGCGTTCGATGCTCACCGGACCGGCTACAAACAGGATCTTGCCCACCGCCGCCAGGGCGGTACCGCCCGACAGCGTCAGGAAAACACCCAGCA
Organism: uncultured Chromatiaceae bacterium; assembly: GCA_964407855.1. GTDB lineage: Bacteria > Pseudomonadota > Gammaproteobacteria > Steroidobacterales > SHZI01. The sequence goes on along the minus strand of CAYOXI010000020.1, from coordinate 19,846 downwards.
GGAGAGCCATCACCGCGGCCGGCTGATACCGGGAGGTCCGTGGCTCGTTGGACAGTGCGTGCATGATCATGACTCCCTAGCGCGGCGACCAGCGCAGGAAAACCCCGAGCTCAAGCCGGTCATAGTCGTAAAGGGCGACGTTGGAATCGGTGCGCGTGTAGCGGATGGTCGGTGCCAGGCTGTAGCCCTTCAGTGGCCAGCCCTGGTAGAGGGTCGTGAAGCTTGCTGTCCATTGATCATCGTCCCGGTCCGTGCCGAAGAATCCGGGCGCGTCGTCGAAATCCGTATTGAGATAGCCGGATTCGAACCAGGCCGTGGCGCCCGGCCCGAGCTGCCAGCCGGCGAATACCCGCGCGCCGAGCCGTTCGTTGCCGTAGGCCGAGCCTGCTGCCTGCTCGTCATCCTGACCGTAGAGCAGGGCCACGCCGACCCGGCCGTTGCGGCTGCCAAGACCCGACCGGGTGAGACCCAGGCTGCCGATGTAGCGGTTGACGTCCAGGTCACCGAGGTCGCTCTCCGCATAGCGGAGTGCCGCAACCCGGCCCGTGATCGCACCCTCCCAGCCGATCCCGAAGCGGCGCGCCAGTCCCAGATCAGCGCCGCCCGACCAGGCGTGACGGCTGCCATCCAGCCAGCCGTAGTAGCCGCTGGCGCCAATGGTCGCCCGGGTGGGTCCCCAGACCTTCTGCCAGGCGCTGCCGAGGGAAACGAGTGTCTGATCGACGAAGTCGGCATCGGGATTGAAGCGATGACTCAGACGGGCGGCGGTCAGCAGGCCACTGCTGCTGCTCGCTGGCAGTGCATGCTGGAAGCCGCCGGCCAGCTCGAAGAATACCGAGTCGGTTTCGACGTTGGTGGAGTTCAGCGGGAAGCCCAGGAAAGTGTCGCTGCTGGTCGACGCATTGGCATTGCTGTCCCAGCCGGCAGCCACTTCCGCATAGGGCCGGAAGCGGCCTGACACCGGTGTCGTTGCACTGTCCAGCGCCGCCAGGTAGCGGCCGATCACGGTGCGCGCCTCCGGCGGTGGCGACTCGGTCAGCAGGAACTCGAACTGGGCACGCGCCTCGTCCAGGTCGCCGTTCTCGAACCGGGCCCGGGCCAGCTCGAGCCGGGCGCCCTGGAAATCCGGCTCGCGGGCCAGCACCCGCTCCAGGGCCACGATGGCCTCGGCCCGTCGCCCGGTGTCCAGGGCCGCGATGCCATAGAGGTAGTCGAAGTAGGGGCTGCCCGCTTCCTCAAGCTCCAGGGGTGCCAGCAGGGCAAAAGCGGGTTCGGGCTGGCCGGCCCGGAGCAGTGTTTCCGCCTGGGCAAGCGCTGCCGGGACCTCGTCTCCGCGCGCGGTGAGGGCCGTCATTGCTACCAGCCCGGCCAGCAGCATCACAGGCAAGCCTGCCGTGGTGCGGCCGCTTCGTCCATCCGTGGCCCGGCGTTCGGTTGCTGCCATGTCTGCCTTCCCCTACCCCACCGGACCGAGCCGGCACTGCACTATGTTAAAGCCGAATGATGCCCGCGTCTGCCCGGCGCGGAACCGATGTGCCTCACGTCTACTTGGTCTGGAACTCGAAAACTCCATCCCAGCCGGGACCCGGGGGATGGACCTCAAAGTGGTCAATCCGTTGCCGGTACATGGCATACAGCGCCTGTGGCTCTTCTCCCTGGAGCGCCGTCAACTGGGTGCGGGCCAGGTCCCATGCCTGCTGCCGGTAGTACTGAAGGACTTTGGCAAAGGCCTCGGTCCGGGTCCTTCGCGCTGCTTCAACGACAGCCAGCCGGCCGATGGGTTCGAAGATGGCGATCGGTTCCTGCTTGCCCTTGACCCGGACCAGATCCAGTTCCCGGTAGAGAAACTCCGGCGCAGCGGCAGCTGTCCCGGCGCTGACGATGATGTCCACGCCGTATTGCTTCGTCAGGCCCTCAAGCCGGGAGCCGAGATTCACGGTATCGCCCAGCACCGTGTAGGCCATGCGGAAGGCCGAACCCATGTTGCCCACATTCATCTCGCCCGTGGCGATACCGACCCCGATCTGCAGCTCGGGCCAGCCGCGGGCGCGAAACTCCGCGTGGAGGGCCCGCATCGTGGCCACCATGTCCAGGGCCGCCGTGACGGCGTTGGCCGCATGTCGCTCGTCCTTCAGTGGCGCACCCCAGAACGCCATGACAGCATCACCCATGTACTTGTCGATGGTGCCCCTGTGCTGCTGGATGACGGCCGTGATCGGAGTCAGGAACTCGTTCATCAGCCGGGTCAGCTCCCGGGCGCTGAGTCCTTCCGAGATGCTGGTGAAGCCGCGCACATCCGAGAACAGGACCGACATCTCGCGGGTCTCGCCCTCCAGCGACACTTCCGCCTCGCCGGCATCCAGATCGCTCACCACCTCGGGCGGGACATACTGGCTGAACAGCCGGGACAGCCGGCGTTTGCGCCGGGTTTCGGCGAAATACCCGTAGGTCAGCTGGAGCAGCACGGCAAGGGCCGTATAGGCCACGAGGCCGCCGGCCGGCAGCACGATGCCCGCCCGCAGCCAGGTCACGAAGGCCACGGCCATGGGCAGGGCCGCCAGCAGCAGCCCGAAGCTGAGCCCGGCCAGGGGCGACAGGGCCGGCACCAGCAGTGCCGTGAGCAGCGCAAGGCCGAGCAGCCCGCCGGTCTCCAGTGCGGCGGCCCGGTCAGGCCGATGGGGAAAGGATCCGTCCAGCAGGCCGGCGACCACGTTCGCATGGGTCTCGACGCCAATGTACTCCCGGCCCACTGGCGTCGGCCGGATATCCAGCAGGCCGGGCGCACTCGTACCGACCAGCACGATGGCATCCCGCAGCGTGTCCTCCGGTGCCTTCCCCTCAAGGACATCGGCAGCGGACACATAGGGAAAACTGCCGACCGGACCCCGAAAGGGAATAAGTACCGCCCCGTTCCGGTCCACCGGGGCGCGTGCGCCACCGAGTTCAACATGGGTCAGCACATCGGGCCGGCTGGCATCGAAGATGAAGCGCACCTCGGCGCCGGGCTGGGCGAGCCGGGCGACGGCAAAAGCCAGGGATTCGTACAGCTGTGCCTCGTACTGCTGGAACAGCGGGCCGCGGCGCACGATGCCGTCGCCATCCACCAGCGGGGTGTCGAAGAAGCCGGCGGTGGCCGCAGCGACCTGCAGCGCAGGCAGATTCGCCGTATAACCCGCGGGCTGGTGCCAGTTCACGGCGCCGATCCGGGGATCGGTCACCTGGAAGTGGGGTGGCAGGCCGCCGATGCGGGCCGGTTCGTCCGCGCCCACCCGGCGCTTGAAGACAAAGCCCAGCGCCACGTCCCGGGCAATCAGCTCTTCAGCAAAGGCCCGGTCCCCGTCGAGACTGGCTGTGTTGCTTTCGAGTTGCTTCAGCAGCTCCGGCTCACCGGCCAGGGCACTCTGCCTGAGCACCTCCAGCAGGGCTGCCGGACCGGAGCCATCCGGCTCGGGGAAAACCACGTCAAAGCCGAGCGCGCGGATCCCGTAGTCATCAAACAGCCGGTTGACCAGCGTGGCGATCCGGCCCCGCGGCCAGGGCCACTGGCCCACCCGGTTCAGGCTGGCTTCGTCGAGGTCCACGATCACGATGCGCGGATCCACGGCCCGGACAAGGGTGGCGCGCACGCGGCTGTCGTAGAGGTAGTGCTCGATGCGGGTCAGGGCTTCGATGGGTCGCGTACCCAGCGCATGGGGCAGGAACAGCAGCAGGGGCAGCGCGCTGATCCCCAGTCGGACCGCCAACCGCCGCCACCGTGCCCTGCCCGACACTGCCGCATCCGCCCCCATCGCCGCGATTACAGCACAGCCGCGCCCGCCTCACCGTGCCGGTGTTCCGCTCGGCACCCGGCCTGTGGACATGGCACCGCGAGGCAGCGGCCATCTCACCCGGCTGACCTACAATGGCCAGACGGCCAGGCTGCAGCCCGGCTGCCACTTTGTCAGGAGACGTGACCGTGCCCGATTTCCGCAGCCTCGTGCGACTCCTGGAGGACCGGGGTGAACTGCACCGGGTCAGCCGTCCGGTCGACCCCCGCTTTGAAATGCCCGCCGTGATGGAGCAGATCGACCGGCAGCGGCGGGCTTTCCTGTTTGAGAACGTGCAGGGGGCCCGCTTCCCCGTCATTGGCGGCCTGCTGAACCGTATCGAGTGCTATGGGTGGGCACTCGGCTCACCACCAGGAGAGCCTTTCGGGCAGAAGGAACTGGACGCGAGGATCGAAGCGGCCAAGGCGCGGGGCATCCTCCCGGTCACCGTCGATACGGGGCCCGTGCATGAGGTGGTACTGACCGGCGACCAGGTGAACCTTGCCGACCTGCCCGTGCCCACCTACTTCGAGCTGGATACCGGTCCCTTCATCACGGCGGCCGTCGGCATTGCCCGCAATCCCCGTACCGGGAAGCTCAATGTGGGCATCTACCGGACCCTGATCCTCGGCCGGCAGATCCTGGCCATCAATGCCAGCTCCCTGTCGGACCTCAGGCGCTTCTACCAGCACGCCGAGAAGGCCGGGGAGCCCATGCACATCGTGCTCGCACTGGGCGTGGATCCGGCGCTGCTGATGGCAGCCTCCTGCAAGCTGCCCCCCGATCACTGTGAACTGGAGGTCGCCGGGGCCCTCAAGGGCGAACCCATCGAGATGGTTCAGGCCCGGACCTGCGATCTGCCGGTGCCCGCCCAGGCGGAGATGGTGCTGGAGTGCCGCGTCGACTTCTCCCGCAAGATCGAGAACATCCTCGGCGAGTTTGCCGGCCAGTATGGCCCGGAGACCGCGCCCGTCAGCGAGGTCTCCGCCATCACCCACCGGCGGGACGCAATGGTCTACACGATCCTCGCCGGTCGCAATCCGGAGCACAACACGCTGGGCGCCATTGCGACCTGGTCGATCCAGACCACGCTGGCCGCGGCCCTGCGCAAGCAGTTCCCGAACATCGTGGACATCAATGTCTTCCTCGATCCGCGCCTCGGTTCCATGCTCCATCTGGTGCTGTCCATCCGCAAGACCTCTGATGCCGAGCCGCGGGCCCTGATCGAGGCAGTATTCCAGGCTGCAGGCGGCTTCTTCCCCGTAAACCGGATCACCAAGCGCATCATCGTCGTGGATGACGACGTCAACGTGCACGACATGGGCGATGTCGAATGGGCGGTGTGGACGCGCATGGCCGAAGCCAGCAAATTCATGGTCTTCCCCAACGTGGAAAGCTGGGAACTCGAGCGCTGCGCCAAGGACGGCCGGGGCTCGTTGCGCCTGGGCGTCGACGGTACGATGGACATGGAGGACCGGGAAAAGCTCAAGCGGCCGCTGATCCCCGGTGCCGCACAGGTCAAACTGGAGGACTACCTGAAACGGCAGTCGGCAGCCTGATGATCGACCCCTATATCGCCGTAGCGCTGCAGACCACGGTCCGCCACTGTGCCAGTCGTAGCGAGGTGGAACGCAACCTGACCCACATCGGCAACATGGTGGACCTGGTCTGCCATATCTGTTCCCTGGAACTGCCGGTGCGACTGGTGGCTCTGGGCGAGGGCTGCATCCAGGGCTTCGCCGACGAGATCCTCCACCTGTCCTCCGCCGAGTATGCGGCGACAATGGCGGCCGAGATCCCGGGTCCGGAAACCGAGTTCCTTGCCGGCAAGGCGCGCCAGCACGGAATTTTTCTCCTCGCCCAGCTCAAGGAGAAGCTGCCGGAATACCCCGACCGGTTTTTCAATACCGTCTTCATCCTGGATCCGGCCGGACAGGTTATCTACCGGCACCGCAAGAACGTGGTGCTGTTCGTCGAGCACTCGACCACGCCTCACGACGTGTATGACGACTGGATCAAGACCAACGGCGACACGCTCGAGGCCTTTTTTCCCGTCGCGCGAACGGAGATCGGCAATATCGGTGGCAGTGTCGGCGTGGAAGGCTCCTTCCCGGAGAGCTACCGGGGCTTTGCACTGAACGGAGCGGAAATCCTCTACCGGGGCTCGCTGCCGGAGCCCTGGGTGTCCCGGGAAATCTGGGAAGTCCAGAACCGGGCCCGGGCGCTGGACAACACGGCCTACCTGGTCGCCCCGAATTGTGGTTCGCTGATCATGCCGGGCAACCCGCCTACCGTGATCGGGGGCGCGCTGGGTGGGCGCTCGATGCTCGTCGGCTACAAGGGCGAGGTGCTGGCCCAGAGCACTGTCGTCGACGACTGCTATGTGGCCTCGGAGATCAACATCGATGCCCTGCGCCACTATCGGCAGACGGCACGCTTCCAGAACTGGCTGCCCTATCTGCGCACGGAAATCTACCAGCGGATCTACGCGACGCCCGTCTGGCCGAAGAACCAGCCGCCCATGGACGATGCCGGGACCGGTGAGGTCTTCGCCGGGGTTGTCCGCAGCCTGACCGACAAAGGCAGCTTCACCCGGCGCTAGCCGACGGACGCACCGGCAACGACACGACGTTGTCCGGCACCTTTCCCCGGCGGGCATGCCAGACCAGGTCCTGGATGGCCTCCCCGCTCGGCCGGTAGCCCGCCACCGCCTCCAGCAGCAGGGCGGAGGTGCGTTCGCAGTCGAAGGCATTGGCAGCCTGCAGGAACCTGCCGAGGTAGGCTTCCGTCTGTTCCCAGCTGAGGCACTCCTCGACCGCCCGCAGGATCATCGGGTGCTCGGTCCGCGTCACGTTGGTGCCAATCAACAGCTCCTCGAAGAGCTTTTCACCCTGGCGGAGCCCGGAATATTCGATGGCGATATCACCCTCGGGGTGCTCTCCGTCCCGCACTGTCAGTCCCATCAGCCGGATCATCCGTCGGGCCAGGTCGTCGATGCGCACGGGCTCACCCATGTCGAGCACGAACACGTCACCGCCCCGCCCCATCGAACCTGCCTGGATCACCAGCTGGGCCGCCTCGGGGATGGTCATGAAGTAGCGGATGACCTCCGGGTCGGTCACCGTCACGGGCCCACCCCGGCGGATCTGCTTGCGGAACAGGGGCACCACGGATCCGGACGACTCCAGCACATTGCCGAACCTGACCATGCAGAACCGGGTCTGCGAAACCCGCTGGGCCATGCCCTGCAGCACCAGTTCGGCGAAGCGTTTGGTCGCGCCCATCACATTGACCGGGGAGACAGCCTTGTCGGTGGAGACCAGTACAAAGGTCTCGACACCCGCCTCCAGCGCGGCCTCCGCTGCATACCACGTGCCGATGATGTTGTTGTGGATCCCCTCCACCATGTTGAGCTCGACGATGGGTACATGCTTGTAGGCAGCCGCGTGATAGACCGTCTGGATCGCGAAGGCCTGCATGACTCCGCGCACACGCTCCCGGTGATGGACCGAGCCAAGCAATGCCACCACCTCGACCTCAAACCCGGGACTGGCTGCCAGTCGGCTGCGCAGCTCGTGCTCGATGTTGTAGAGCGCCAGTTCGGACAGTTCGAAAAGCACCAGCCGCCGGGGCCCGAGCGCAATGATCTGGCGACACAACTCCGAACCGATGGACCCCCCGGCACCGGTGACCATCACGCACTTGCCCCGGATACAGCGCGCCAGCAGTGCCTCATTCGGTGGCACCGGATCCCGCCCCAGCAGGTCGACGGCCTCCACGTCCTGCAGGTCATCCACGCGCGCCGCCCCGTTCACAAGGTCCGTGATATCCGGGATCGTCTGGACATGAACTGGCAGGTCCGCCAGGCGGTTAATCACCTGCTGACGCCGGAAGCGCGATGCAGAGGGCAACGCGAGCAGCACGCGGCGACTGCCGGATTCCCCTGCAAGCCGCGTCAATTCTCCGGGCGCCCAGACGCGGACGCCGCCCATGGTACGGCCGTGCATCAGCGGGTTGTCATCCACGATGGCAACCACACGCAGGCTGTTGCCCTGTGCCAGCGCAGCCAGCAGTCGGGCTCCGGCGTTACCAGCGCCATAGATGATGACCGGCTCGCGTCCCATCCCGTCTCCGTGGCCGACAAGCCAGGCGCGCATCAGCAGGCGGCTGCCGAGGATCCCGAGCATCGCGAATGCCCCGAACACAAGCAGTACCTGCCGGGGCACCCGGAAGGCCGGGTGGCCGGTGATGGTCCCGGCGGCTTCCACGACCAGTACGACCAGCGACATGCAGACCAGCGTTGCCAGGGGCAGGCGGGTGTCCGTGAAGCGGATGATGGCCGCATAGAACCCGGCACGGGCGAACAGCGGAATGGCAATCATGATTGCCAGCGCGAGCGGGGCCCAGGTGTCCTGGAAGCTGACCGGAACCTGGTGCAGGAAGATGCCAAGGGCTGCCGCGAAGGCTGCAGCCAGAATCAGCATATCCCCAGCGACCAGGATTGCCTGCTTTGCCCTCCGGGGCAGGTCAACGAGCCGCGCACGTAGTCCACCGGTGGTCATCCAGCCGCACTCCCCGAGGTGTTGTGACCAGCAAGCCGTGGCGAGCCACGCGATTCTTGATGTGCTTGCCCGGATACCTGGGGTGTCGGCATTGCGGCAGGGAAATTGAATCTGGTTTTCGGACGCGGGCAGGGCAACCGCAAGGGGGAGACGCAGTTCACGAAACCGTCGCCCTCAGGACTGAGTTCTCCCGCGGAATCCCGGCTCCCCGGCGACATCCTGTCCAGCCCCCAGGATCCGGGCGATGGTACGCCGGATGATGCCCAGGTCCCCGGCCAGTGAATGACCACGCGCGTACGCTGCGTAGAGAGCCAGTTTCCGGGGCAGGATCTCCTCGATGTAGTACTGCTCGGGATCCGGTGCCAGGGCCAGCAGCCGCTCCTCGTCCCGGAACAGGATCGCGGCCTCATCGGTGAGACCGGGCCGGACCGAAAGAACCAGCTGGCGCAGTTCGGGCGGATATAACGCCACATAACGGGGCACCTCCGGACGGGGACCGACCAGGCTCATCTCCCCGCGCAGCACATTGACCAGTTGCGGCAGCTCATCCAGCTTGAAGCGTCGCAGGATGGCGCCGACCCGGGTAATGCGCGGGTCCGAACCCGAGGTGATCAATGCTCCACTGCCTGCCGGGGCATGCCGCATCGTGCGGAACTTCAGGATCTCGAAAGATTCGCCACCCCGGCCGACCCGTTGCTGGCGAAAGATCACGGGCCCGGGGCTGGTCAGCCTCACCAGCAGCGCAAGTATGAACAGCAGTGGCGCCAGCAGGAGCAGTCCGCAGGTGGCCAGCAGCACGTCGGCGCCCCGCTTCAGCATGGCGCCAGGTTTTCCAGCAGCACGCGGCGTAGCGTCCCGATGACGCGGGCCACATCGCTGTCCGTCATCCGGGTGTAGATCGGCAGGCTGATGGCGCGCTCGTAGGCGGCCCGTGCCCGGGGAAAATCGTCCGGCTGGTAGCCATAGCGGTCGCGCCAGTAAGGCTGGAGATGCAGCGGAATGAAGTGGACGCTGGTAGCGATGCCCTCGGCGGCCAGCAGCTCGATGCACCTGTCCCGGCCGATGCGCAGTCGTGCCAGGTCGAGCTGTATCACATAGAGGTGCCAGGCGTGGAGGTCTTCCGGCCGCACTACTGTCGGCAGGCGGAGCGGAAGGTCGACCAGGGCCTGAGCATAGGCGTGCGCGATTTCCTGGCGCCGCGCCTGGAAGCGGCGGGCCTTGCGCAGTTGATGGATGCCGACCGCTGCAGCCATGTCCGGCATGTTGTACTTGTAGCCCGGCGCCACTACTTCGTAGTACCAGCTGGATGCGGTTGACTGGTAGCGGTCGAACACGTCCCGGCTGATACCGTGCAGTCGCATTACCCGGCTGCGGGCCAGCAGATCCGGATCCTTGCTGACCACCATGCCGCCCTCCCCGGTCGTGATGGTCTTGGTCGCATAGAAACTGAAGACCGTGGCCTGCGACAGGGTGCCGATCATTCGCCCGCCCGAGGTGGTCGGCAGGGCGTGGGCTGCATCCTCCAGGACAGGCAGCCCGTAGTCATCTGCGAGCGCGGACAGGGCCGACATGTCGCAGGCCTGGCCGGCGAAATGCACGGGAATGATGGCGCGGATCGCCGGATCCTTGCGTAGTGCTTCGGCCGCATGCTCAGGTGACAGGTTCAGCGTGTGGGGATCGATGTCAGCGAAGACCGGGTCGGCACCCAGATAGCGGATGACCTCGGCAGTCGCCGTGAAGGTGTACGGCGTCGTCAGCACCTTGTCGCCGGGACCGATACCCAGCGCCTCCAGCGCCAGGTGGAGCCCGGCCGTGGCCGAATTGACACTGATGGCCGTCACGCCACCACCGATAAAGTCGGCAAACGCCGCTTCAAAGGCCCTTGCCTTGGGTCCGGTACTGAGCCAGCCCGAGCGCAGTGTGTCGACGACCTCGGCAATCTCCTCCTCCCCGATCTCGGGCAGGGCAAAAGGCAGCGGCACGGGACCCGTCATGATGGTGGCCCTTGCTCCGCGGGCTTGCCGAGCCAGCAGAGCAGGTGCGTGCGCAGGAGGGGCAACCAGTTGCAGGGCCCATAGAGTCCCGGGTGCACCCTGGTGACCGCCCGTGCCAGCGGGGGCGCGAGCGTGACGCGCTGGCTGTGGCAGCTGGCGCCGGGGAAAAGGTGGCGTACGCGCTGCAGGTTCACGCCGCGTACATCCGGGTTGCGGGGATTGTCATAGACGAAGTCATACCAGACCACAGCCCCACCGGGGAGAACCAGGTCCCACATTCGCCGCGCGAGGCGCTCCTGGACACCATCGTCGAGGATCGAGCTGAAGACGACCGCGGCCAGCACGAGATGGAAACGCCGGTTGCCAAGAGCCGCTTCGGCGCCGTCCCCGGCTACCAGTTCGAGCTGCGCCGGCAACACACGCCGCGCCGCCCGGAGTCGATCAGGGAGCAGTTCGTTCCCCACCAGATGTTCAGGCTGGAATCCCAGGCGCAGCAGGCTGAGCAGATTGCCACCTGCCCCGCAACCCACTTCCAGAAGTCCGCACTCGGCAACTGGTACCGGACTGCGCTGCCGGAGCAGGCGGGCCAGGCGCCGCTCCAGTTCCTGGCGAGGCAGCAGTACTGCCGGATCCGTGGCTTCGTAGGTCCGGGTCCGGCGACCGTAGGCATTCCGGATACGCTCAGCTTCCCTGTCCCCGCTGGTTGACATGGCTAGCGGGACGACTGGCTGGCGGTGGAGCGCGGCCTGGCACTGCCCAGCAGGCGGTCCAGCAGCGCCGCGAGGAATCCCGACCCATAGGCGAGATGGACGGTCGGAAAAACCAGCAGCACCCACGGAACGAGTCGGGGGGATCGCGGCAGGCAGAGGCGCAGAACTTCAACGAGGATTGCCGCAGCGTAGACCGCGAGGCTGGCCCCAAGCGCGATGGCCGTAATGGGGAGGAACGGCGCTGCCAGGAACAGGAGGAGCAGCAGGCCAAGGAAGCACGCGGGTATGAGGTGACGCAGGGAGGCGGGTCTGCCGTGCTTCGCGATGACCCATACTTTCCAGTAGCCGTACTGCCAGTATTGGCGGAAAAGGCCCCTCAGCGTGGGCCTGGCAAGCAGTCGGGAGCGAATGGCCGCACTCTGCCAGATCAGCCCACCCTGCCGCTGGATGCGGAGATTCAGCTCGTCGTCCTGGTTGCGGACGAAATCCTCGTCGAACAGGCCCACTTCGAGCAGCGTCCGGCGCCACCAGCAACCATACTGCACGGTATCCACCGGACCCTCGTAGTCAGTCCGCTTGGAGCGTGCACCGCCAAGGGCAAGGCGCGAGCCGGTGGCCAGAGCAAACGCCTGCTGCAGAGGCCTGTCGCCCCCCACGCCGGCCGGTCCCCCCACATTGGCGGCACCGGTTGCCTGCAGCACCTCGACACAACGGCGTACATAGTCCGGCGCATAGTGGGAATGGGCATCCGCCCGGACGATGATGTCGCCCCTGGCAAGACGAATTGCCCGGTTGAGGCCGGTGGGGACGATCCCGTCGGGATTGTCCACAACCCGCACTCTGGCATCCCGTGCCACCCACGTCTCCAGTCGCCGGCGCGTGTCATCGGTACTCCGCCCCTCTGCCACCAGGCATTCCAGGGAACCGGGGTAGTCCTGGGCCAGCAGTGCTTCCAGCACGGCATCCAGATGAGCGCTCTCGTTGCGACAGGGAATGATGAGGGATACAGGTGGATAGTCTCGTGCCACGCTCACGACAACTCCTGGGCGCCTGGTCCGGAACGGCGCATTATGCAGGAGGCGAACAACAGCAGGGTCACGACCTTGACCGGATCGTAGGTCAGGAACAACGTGCGGATCAGCACGTAGAGCAGCACAGCGTACAGGGTACGTTGCCCTACCGAACGCACCGGCACGCTCCAGACGCTGAGTACACTGACGACGAGGTAGCCGGCACCCACCAGCCAGCCTTCACGGAGCAGTAGATAGATGAAGTTGGAATGTGGGTCAAGACCGAGCAGGAATTGATCCACGCGGGCCTGGGACAGGCCGAAAGGCGCCTGGCCCACCAGATCCGCGGCCGCCGTATAGACGAGGAAGCGCGAGCCGCCGACGGCCTCCGCGAGCGCATCCGTCGCGATCCAGCCCCCCGACAGCCACTGCACGCTCAGCAGCAGCAGGTCCCGCAGGCGCCCCGCCACCGCGACCAGACTGTCGGGCACCGGCAGTTCAGCGCCCTCCAGCACCGGGGCCGACCAGCGCACCAGGAGTACTGCAAGGAGAAGAAGCAGGCTCGTAAGAATCATCCTGCCCCGCAGGATCGCGGCAACGGTCGCGACGGCAGCAGCGGCCAGATGCGCCTTGGACAGGTGACCAAAGCTCGCCAGGGCCAGCCACCAGCCGGTGCGGGACGGACGCGGATAACTCCCGAGTAGCGCAAATAGGATGCCGAAAGCGACAAGGTGATAGGACAGCTCGTTGGAAGACAGATCGAACCAGGGGGTTTGAACCTCAAACTTGGCGAGGTTGGCATTAAAGCGGGCGAACAACACCGTGATCACGAGATTGCACGCCAGGTTGATGCCACAGATCCAGCGGCAGACCAGGCCGAGGCGCAGGTCAGGTGCCTTCGCGATCATCAGCAGCGCAAGTGCGGGCACGAACCAGGTGAGAGCCCGGCCAGTGTCAGTGAGGAGACTACCCCCGCGAACCACGACCCCCAGCAGCGCCGCTATCGCGATGCCCGTGATGACCACCACGTGCAGCAGTTCCGTCCGCCCAAGCACCAGCCGTCCGGGCGAGGCGGCGCCGAGCAGGCCGAACACGAACAGGAAAGCCAGATTGATCAGGTGACCCGCGGGAATCTGCTGCAGGTAGTAGAGGAAGCCAGTCCCGAAGTACGCAACGAGCGCAATTTCGCGGGCCAGGGAGATCGGCAGTACGCGGCTACGGCTCGCAGGCCGCCCGGCAGTGATCAGCGGGCCGCTGGCCACGACGGCGCTCACAGGGAATGCCTATAGAATGCGGGGGAAACTGGTCTCGACGACCGTGCCCGGAGTTGCCTGAATTGCCTGCCTTCCCTGACCATCACTGCCCCGAAGCCCCGGCACCATGACCGTGCAGGTGCTGGTGTCCGCCTGGCTGGATTCCATCAACCAGGTCCCCGCCCTTGTGGCGTCCCTTCCGCCGCGCACCCCGGTGCTTGTGATCCATCAGATCACCGGCGGTACGGCGTATCCCTATGACCGGCTTTTTACGGGGCCCGACATCGAAGTGGTGCCCTGCAGTGAACGCGGCCTCGCCCGGAGCCGCAACCGGGCCGTCAGTCTCGCGACCGGCGACATCCTGTTGCCGACGGATGCCGACGTCAACTTTCTCCCCGGAGCCATCGACCGTGTCACTGCCGCCTTTCGCGAACGGCATGATGCGATGCTGATGACCTTCCAGGCAAGCGCACCCGACGGCACGCCCTACAAGCGCTACGCGCGGCAGGCTCATCGTCACTCCCTGCTCACCATCCGGCGCGTGTCGTCCATCGAGATTGCCGTGCGCCGCTCCGCATTCGAAACGGGCCTGCGATGGGACACCCGCTTCGGGATCAACGGGCGCTTCCCGGGCGGGCTCGAGCTGGCATTCATGAAGAATGTCCTGGAACATGGACTTCCCGCGTATTACTCCCCGCAGCCCGTCGTGACGCACCCCCGGGACTCAACTGGCCACCGGCACTCGGCGGCGAGCGCCTATTTCCGCGGTGCGATCTACGCGCGGCTCTACGGTCCCTTCGCCTACCTGCTGCTGGGTCCCTTCGCGTTGCGCAATGCCTGGCGCACTGGTTCACCTGGCGACATGCTGACCTACGTCCAGAACCTGTACCGGGGAGCCCGTGACCTGCGGGCTGACAGCAGCAGTTCGACCTAGGGGCTCTCCGGGGTATCCGCTGCCAGCGTACGCACGACGCGCCACGCCACCAGCAGGTACACGGTGTAGAACAGCGCCTGGCCAATGGCGTAGGTCTCGACCAGACCGACCATGCCGGATTCCGCCCGCCCGGCAAGGAACGCCGCGATCACGGCCAGCAAGCCCACGACCTGAAGCACCAGGTTGAGGCCCACCCGCTCCGCCACATAGAAGGTATAGCCCAGCGGCAGGGAAACGATGCGTGCCACGGCATACGCGCCGAGTGCCAGCATCATCACCCGGACCTCGGGCCATTCAGGGCCGAATACCTGGCCCCAGAGTGTGGCGGGCGTCAGCGCGATCGCGCCGACCAGCAGGAGTCCACCCGCCAGCAGAAACCCGCCGACGGCCAGAAACAGGTGCTCCGGCCGGCGCCGGCTCCGGAGTTCTGCGCGGTAGACCATGCCGATGGACGAGGCCGCGAGACCGGCGGGCGCATCCAGCAGCCGCTGGGCGAGGGCAAACAAGCCCACCGCAACCAGACCATGGTGCCCGGCGAGCAGGACGAGCGGCAGCGCGAGGCGGGCGTGGACCAGCACCGCGGCCGGCAGGTCATAGACGAGGAATGCACGGTAGCGCCGCAGGATAACCCGCAGCCGGCGCACGTGACTTGCCAGGCGGCGACGGACAGGCCAGTCGAGCCCCGGCAGCAGCAGCAGGGCACCCAGCGCGCAGGCGGCCGCGGTCGCCAGGGGTAGCATCCAGGTGGGAGCACCAAGGATCCCCACCAGTCCCAGCAGGCCAACCTCGATCACCTGCTTCACCGGCTTTGACCAGGCCAGCGCGCTGTACTGCCGTCGGGCGCCTGCCAGGTTCGACAGCGTGTTGAACAGGGCCAGGCAGAAGCCCAGTGCGACGATGCTGAGCACGTCAGGGGTACCGGGTACCCGGAGTGCGGCCAGCCAGGCGCCGGGTGCGAGCAGGGTCAGCAGCGCAAGGAACGAGCAGATCGCAATGGTGGCGCCCAGTGCACTGCTGCCTATGGCTGCCTGCCGGGTGCGGCTGGTCGAGGAAAATATCGCTGCCTCGAGCCGCAAGGTACTGGCCACCGCCACGACCATGCCAACCGCGAGACTGCGACCCCAGTAGCCGAGTTCCTCGGGGGACAGCAATCGCGTCAGGAGCGGCAGCGACAGTAACAGCAGGATCTGCCCCGAGGCAGCTCCGCCCAGCACCTGGGCCGCAGCACGCACAACGCGGCTCATCAGGCCGCCACAGTGCCCCGGATCGTCCTGAAAAGCAGCACGGTGAGGCCCAGACCGAGCAGCAGCGTCACCGTGATGACCAGGCGCGGCAACAGGCCGAGGCTCACGGGCCGGTCACTGTCGGGCAGAACCGGGGAATCGATCACGCGGAGCGCAAAGTCATCGGAAATGCTGGCCATCATCACCGTCTTGAGCTGGGTTTCGATGAGCCGGAAGATGGCCTGGCGGATTTCCAGGGTTTCGGTGCGACGCAACTCGTCCTGCAGGAAGCGCAGGTCGGCCTCGGCCCGCTGCTTGGCCCGCTGCTGCAACTGGCGATTCAGCCGTGAGGTCAGTTCTTCCGCCCAGCGCTGAGTGGCATCCGGGTCATGCCAGCGCACGCGGATCTCCAGCAGGCCGGTACGCCGGTCTTCCCGCACGCCCAGAACCTCGCCGATGAGCCGGGCGTAGGCGTCGCTGATCCGCGGCTCGGCAGCAGCACCCAGCCGCTGACGGAATTGACCGACAGGCCCGGGGGACGTGAGTGGTTCCAGCAACTCCAGTTCCCGGATAAAGCCATAGAGAAAATCGCGGGACAACAGGGTAGCCACGGCCTCGTCCTTGCGGCTGACCATTGGCTGCGCCCCGACGCCCATCAATCTGGAAAGTTCACCACCACCGGGCAGACCGGGCAATCCCGCCATCATCTCGCCCTCCACCGGCGCCAGCACGGTCACGGTCTCGTAGACCGGACGGGAGACGGCATGCCAGCCGAAGCCCAGCAGGATCCCGGCGATGAGCAGGACCAGCAGCCGCCAGCGGGCCCCGCTCACGCGGTCCAGAAAGTCGCCGATATCAATGGCGGCCGGCTCCAGTCGTGCATCATTCACCCGATGAGACTCCGGCCAGGCTCTTCAAAACGAGTTCACCGCAGCCGCCGCTATGGCGAGGTTGAAGATGATCTGGGTGATCGAGGACCACTGGGCGACGGCCGGCAGCCGATCGGTTGCCACGGGAACCACGACCGTGTCGCCGGGCTGGATACCCTTCCTGGAGTCGCGACCCACCATGACAGCCCCGTTGGCCCGCACCACGTAGATGCGTCGCGAGTCTGCCCGCGCTGTCAGTCCACCACTCATTCTGATGTAGTCATCCCTGTCCAGCCTCGACGCATGCCGGTGGGAAGTGGTGTACTGCACCTCGCCCAGCACCGTGACTTCCTGGCTGCGCGGCGGAATCAGCAGCTGGTCGCCGTCCCGCAATTCGATGTCGAAGTCCAGAATGCCGGCCCGGACCAGAACCTGGGGAAGGTTGATGACCAGCCGACCGGTCGGCTGGGTCGTGCGCAACTGGTCCAGCAGGGCCCTGCCGATACTCAGCGCCTCGTCAGATTGTGCGTTGGGCGTCTGGGCCTGCTGGATCGCCAGGGTAGCGATATCGCCCTCAAGGCGGTTGGCCAGGGTGGCTATCTGCTGTGCCTCGCGTTCCTGAAGGAACTGCCGCGTGAAGAGGCTCCCTTCCGGAAATGCCAGATCGGTGAGTCCACCGGCCCGCTCAATCACGGAACTGAGCAGTTCGCCCCTGCGCACCGGGTAGGACCCCGGGAAGCGTACCTCGCCCAGAATCTGTACATTGATCTGTCCCTGCCAGGCCGGCGTCTCCTTGATGGTCAGGACATCGTAGGGAGCGAGCACCAGGTCAGCCGCAGGATCACCTTCACGGGCCCTGGCGATGTCCACCGTGACGATACGGGTGAGGCGCTCGCCATCCGGTCCTGACTCGAAGCGGGTCAGCTCCGCCTCTGCGCCGAAAGCTCCTGGATTCAGTCCGCCACCCGCCCTCAGCAGGGCACT
This sequence comes from uncultured Chromatiaceae bacterium, assembly GCA_964407855.1. Lineage (GTDB taxonomy): Bacteria > Pseudomonadota > Gammaproteobacteria > Steroidobacterales > SHZI01. The sequence goes on along the minus strand of CAYOXI010000020.1, from coordinate 2,501 downwards.
GATCCGCATGTCTTCTTCCAGCGGATAGGTACCCGGGGCATTCACCTCACCGGCCACCCGCACTGCCAGCAGGGGCTGGTCCCTGGTGGCCTGACCCTCCAGCTCTCCGAGGATGGCCTGTATGGCGGCACTGCGGTTCACGCCCAGCTCGAAGACGGTGACTGTGTCCCGGGGCATCAGCGGCAGATCAGTCGGTGAACCCGGTGCGGACTGGGCGGACCCCAGATCGGCCGACAGGACCACCGTGCGGCGGTCGGTGCCCTGCTCCCGGCGGATCAGAACGTAGGACAAGTCGGCTCTCGGTTTCAGTGACTGGCCCGACGGCAGCAGACCTGAGACCCGCAGGCCGGGAAACCACTCGTAGCTACCCGGACGGCTGACGTGACCATCCACCAGAACAGCACCCTCGACGTCGTCCAGTACTGGCAACACGCGCACCTGGTCGCCGGCTTCGAGCCGCAGGGTCAGCGCCTGCGTCCGCGACACATCGAGCGTCTCCAGCTTCCGTGCCCCGGTCGATGAAATTCGTTCCAGCTGGACGCGTCGGCTGTCGGCCGTTGCCCTGAGGCCCCCCGCGAGCTCGATCAACTGCCCCAGGGACCGGTCGGTGGCCAGCTCATAGATGGCAGGGCGCTGTACCTCGCCCCCGATACTGGCCATCGCACCGGCAGGCGGCACCAGGATCACGTCGCCCGGTTGCAGCTGGGCATCGTTGCGGGTGTCGCCTCGCAGCAGCAGTGCATAGAGATCGAGGGTCTTCACCAGCTGGCCACTGCGCCGCAGTTCCACACGGCGCAGGGAGCCCACTTCCGTAATGCCGCCGGACGAAAACAACGCGTTCGTGATGCGGGACAGGCTGCTGACGTCGTAGGCGCCGGGCCGCCGGACATCGCCCACAATGAAGATGCGCATGGACTTGAGGCGTCCCATGCTCACCGCCGCCTGCGTGCCAATCAGCTGCTCGGAGATCCGGCGTTCGATTGATGCCTTGACCTCTGCGAAGGTCAGGCCGGCCACGGCCTGCGGGCCTATTCTCGGGAAGTTGATCGTGCCCTCCGAGCCTACCTCAAGTTCAACTTCAAAGTTTTCAGCGCCATAGAGCTGGATTCTCAGAGTATCTCCCGGTCCGACCATATAGTCGCGAGGTACCGGGATGCCCTGGGCCGGCTCGGTCTGGAAGAGATCCGGCCGACTCTCAAACAGGCTATAGCCGAAGGGTCGGAGCGCGTCCTGGCCGGTTGGCGCGAGCGGCAGGAGTGTGACGGAGATGCGCAGGGCTGCCAGCAGCGGCTCCGCCGATAGTCGCACCGCCGCCTCCTCCGGCGTCAGGCCGGCCAGCGGAATCGGCGGCAGACCGGGTACCGTGAAGGCGCCGTTCCGGTCGAGCCGGTATGACCTCTGCCCCACAAGCCGGGTCCGGTTCACATCCCGGTTGAAGTCCGCAAGCACAAGGGGCGCGAGATTCTCGCGGAGGCGGGCGTCCACCACGATGGTGCTCAACCCGCTGATCCTCGCTTCTGCGGGAGGCACTTCGGCAGGCAACTGCGGGAGGGTCTGGGCGGACACCGCCGGCGCCGTGGGCATGGCGCCCGCGCCGCCGGGACGTTCAAGGGATTGCAGGAGTGCGGCGCGTTCTTCCGGTGAGAGCTGCTGGAGCGCGCGCAGCTGCTCCGCAGAAATGGGCATCTGGGCGAAGGCGGACAGGCTGGCGCCCAGCAGGGCCATCAGGCCCAGGATCTGTCGGCGCCGCGTCAGCAGCTTCAACGCTCGTCCACCCCAGGAAGTCTCCGGCGCCGCGCCCCGCGAACCCCGTTGCATGGTAAAGAGGCAGACGCCGGTAGGCAACCATGGCCCCGCGGCATCCACCCCTCAGGCAAGTCCCGATAGCAGACCTAGCGCGCTTCCCGTTCCATCAGCTTCTCGACCAGACCGGCAGAGACTTCGGCGTAATGGTCAAACTCCATCGTGAAGGTGCCACGCCCACTGGTGGCCGAGCGGAGGTAATTGATGTAGCCAAACATCTCGGCCAGCGGGATAAAGCCCTGGACAAAGGCCTGGGTAGCCCGCTGTCCCTGGTCAGTGACCTGCCCGCGCCGGCGGTTTACGTCACCGATGATCTCACCGAGGTAATCGCTCTCGGTAACCACCTCAACGCGCATGACCGGCTCCAGCAACTTGGGCTTGCTGGCCTTGTGGGCCTCGCGGAACATGGCGCGCCCGGCGATTTCGAAGGCCAGCGCGGAACTGTCCACATCATGGTACTTGCCATCGATCAGGCGGGCCTTGAAGTCCACCACCTCGTAGCCGGCGATCTGGCCACGCTTGGCCTCGGAACGGATGGCGTATTCCACCGACGGGATGTACTCCCGGGGAATCCGGCCACCTACGACCTCGTCGGAGAACTCGATACCGGTACCGGCGGGCAGCGGTTCGAAGATCATCTTGATCTCGGCGTACTGGCCGGAACCACCGGTCTGCTTCTTGTGGGTATAGACCCGCTC
>CAYOXI010000019.1:0-36638 GCA_964407855.1 uncultured Chromatiaceae bacterium | reverse complement strand
CCGATCTCCCGCTGGCTGATCAGGCAGCGCCTGCGCTTGTGGACGAACTCGATGGGGTCCTCGATCGTCAGGATATGGCCGTTGATCTGCCGGTTGATCTCGTCAATCATCGCCGCAAGCGTGGTGGACTTGCCAGAACCTGTCTTGCCGGTCACCAGGATCATGCCCTGGGGTTGCTTGCACAGCTGGGCCACCACCGGTGGCATTTTCAGTTCCTCCAGGGTCTTGGCCTGGGACGGAATGGTTCGCAGCACGGCGCCCATCCCCGCCACATGCCGGAAGATGTTGACCCGGAAGCGGGCCAGCGTCTCCAGGCCGTAGGCGAAGTCGGTGGAGTCGTGCCGCTGGAATTCCTCCCGGGACTTGGCCGACATGATTTCGATCAGCGCTGCCTCGACCTTGCTCGCGGTCAGGATCTCCGGGGCGAGAATCTGCAGCTCGCCGTAGATCCGCGCCCGCGGCGGCTCGCCGGCAATGAAGTGCAGGTCGGAGCCATTCCGCACGAGGACCTGCCTGAGGTATTCGTCGATCTGGCTCACGAGCCACCCATTTCGAATTTCGGCAGCACGCTGGTGTCCGTGACGTAACGCTGGAAGAGGCTCTTGTCGGTGGCGAAGCGGAAGGCGTCGTCCGGGTCCAGCTGCTTCTTCGTGATGGCGTCAAGGAGTGCCTGATCCATCAGCTGCATGCCAAGATCGCGACCGGTCTGCAACTGCGCCGGAATCTGATGCGTCTGGTCCGTCATGATCAGCTTCGCAATGGCCCGCGTCATCAGCATGATCTCGACCACCGCCTTGCGCCCCCGCCCGTCCGGGGTCTTGACCAGGGTCTGGGTGATCACCGCATTCAGGCTCTGGGACAGGAAGCTCTTGATCTGCTCGCGCATCTCGCCTGGCAAGGCATCAATCATCCGGTCGATGGTCTTTACCGCACCGGTGGTATGCAGTGTACCGAGGACCAGGTGACCCGTTTCCGCGGCCGTCATGGCCATCTGGATGGTTTCAGTGTCCCGCAGCTCGCCGACCAGTATCACGTCGGGGTCCTCCCGGAGCGCTGCGCGAATGCCGTCGGCGAAAGAGGGGAGGTGCGTGCCGAGTTCCCGCTGGATCACCTGGGAGTGCTTGCTCCGGTGGATGAACTCGATCGGATCCTCAAGGCTGATGATGTTGCAGTTCTGGGTGCTGTTGATGTGGTCGATCATCGCCGCCAGCGTGGTCGACTTGCCCGTGCCCGTGGAGCCGGTTACCAGGATCATCCCCTGGTGGTAGTCACACAGCTTCTGCACGACCGGTGGCAGGTTCAGGCTGTCCAGGGTGGGCACTTCGCCGGGAATAAAACGGAACGTGGCACCGACGCCGGTCTCCTTGCGAAAGACGTTGACCCGGAAGCGCCCTCCGTCCTCGGAGACGTAGGAGAAGTCGAGGTCATGCCCGCCTTCGAAGTGTTTCTTCTGGTTGGCCGTCAGGATTTCGCTGACATAGCCCTCCAGCTCGGTGTCGCCGAGGTCGCGGAACTTGATTGGCATGAGCTCACCATGCATGCGGAGCATGGGCGGCACACCCACGGCAAGGTGGATATCGGAACAGCCCTGGGCCAGGCCCAGCTTCAGGAATGCGTCGATGCGCGCCATGCTCTCTCCCGGTTGCCTGGTCTGGCGGTCAGGCCTGGCCCGACCCTTCCAGCGCTACGCGCAGCTCATCCATGGAGTTGAAGCGCTTGAGCTTGTCCACCTCCATGGTCTTGCGCACGACAGCGGCCAGTGCCGGCGGGATGGCCGGATTCAGTTCCTCGCAGAGCTTTGCCTTGCCCTGGACGTGCTGGTACATCACCGACATATGGTCGCCCTTGGTATAGGGGGGCGTACCGGTCAGCATCTCGTACATGATCACGCCCACACTGTAGATGTCAGCGCGGTGGTCAACCTTCTTGCCGAGGATCTGCTCGGGGGCCATGTATTTTGGTGAGCCGATGACATACCCGGTCTTGGTGAGCTGAGTATCACCGGAACTGGCCGCGGCCGCGACACCGAAGTCGACGATCTTCAGGAGGCCCTCATTGTTAATCAGGATGTTGGCCGGCTTAAGATCGCGATGGATGATGCCAACCTGGTGCGCCACGGCCATGCCGTTGGCGATATCCGTTGCCCAGCCGATGGTCTTGTCGAAGGGCAGCGGTTTGTGTGCCGCCATCTCGGCACCCAGCGTATGCGACGGGAAATATTCCATCGAGATCGCGTAGTTGCCGCCCAGGCTGACGAAGTCAAAAATCCGGATGACGTTGCGGTGGGTGATCTTCCGGGAGTAGCGGAGCTCATGGACGAAGCGCTTCATCATCTCCTCATCCGAACTGACATTCGGATTGAGGAACTTGAGGATCAGCCGCTCGTCGACGACCTCGTCGTCCACCAGCACCACCGTGCCGAACGCGCCCTTGCCGATCTTCTCGATGTAACGGTAACGACCCTCGATCAGGTCCCCGGTCTTCAGCGAGGTAACCTCGAGCCGGATGGTCTTGTCCAGGGACTTGACCATCTCGTCGACCCGGGCGTTTTCCACCAGCAGGGTCTTGGCGTATTCGGGTCCCGACCCCGGCCCTGGCTCGGGCCGCACTTCCGGGATACGGTCGCTGGTGGCGCCGATGCTTTCGATCCGGGACATGGCCTGGGCGGCCACCTTGGCAATCGTCTCGTCGGCTCCCGTGGCGAGGACCCGGAGCCGGTCTTTCAGCGTGTCCGCTGAGGCGGAGTTGGCCAGCTTGCCAATGGCGTTGACGGCCTCGATGCGGATGTCCTTCTCGGCACGATCGAGCAGGGGCAGGAGCTGGGGCAGCACATCTGACGAGCCCAGACGGCTCAATGCCCGGAGTGCAGCCGGTACCGAGCGGGCATCGCCCGACAGCATTTCGATGAGCGCCGGGGCTGCCTTTGCGCTCTGGATCTCGGCCAGTGCATCAGCGGCCCGCTCACGCACCCACCAGTCGTTGTCCCGGGTGGCCGTGATCAGGTGATTCACGGCGCGCTCGTCCTTGGTCTGGTTGAGGATCTCGATGGCGGACCGACGGATGTTCTCGTTCTTGTCGCCTACCAGCTCGAGTACCGCGTCCATGACCTTGGGCCCGCCGATCTTTGCCAGCGCATCCGACGCCCGGGACCGGACCCACCAATCGCCGTCTTCGAGGGCGACCAGCAGGAACTTGATGGAAGCAGGTTCCGCGATCTCGTTCAGCACTTCCACCGCGGAACGGCGTGCGAACTCGGACTCGTCCTTCAGCACCGTGACCAGATGCTTCATGGTGTCCGGGTGCCGCAGCTTGACCACGAGGTCGACGGCCCTGCTCTGGACTTCCAGTTCCGGATCCGCGAGCAGCGAGCAGATCACGCCGATGTCCCGGTCCCCGGGCATGGAGGCCAGTGCTTCCAGGGCGGCCTTGCGGACCATTTTGTTCCGGTCCTTGAGCTGCCGCTCGATGACTTTGGCTACGTCAGGCTGGTTGAAGCGGGCGAGGAGTTCGATGATGTTGAGCCGGACTGACGGGTCCTTGCCCTCCACCCGTGCGATCAGGTCGGGGATGAGGTCCGGGGTGGCAATATCCGCGATGATCTTGAACACGGCGGACTTTTCGCGAGGCTCGAGGTCGTAGGCCCGGCGGAGCAGTTCCCGCGCATTGAGGCGCCGGCGCACGTTGCTGAGGATCTCGATGAGGGCGGGCTTGAAGACGTCGGCCTGGCCCAGCAGTTCGACCAGGCGCCCCGTGTCATAGCTGCCCGAGATGGCCAGGGCCTTGGCGACGCCGGCGACGCAGAGCTTGTTGCCATGGCGGAGGCCCGCTGCGTAGAGCGGAAAGCTCTTGTCGTCCAGCAGTGCGGCGAGCACGGTGACGAGCGCCCCGGTCTGATCCTTGCTGGCCGAACTCAATGCTTCGATGATGGCTGGCACTGCCGCCGGACCAGTCGATGCCAGGCTGTCGAGTGCCTTCCTCGCCGATGGACCAGTGGGGTCCGGTTCGGCCAGAAGCTGCGTGAGGCAGCGTTCTGCCTTCAGTGTGCTGAAGAACTTCATTAGCCCCGGAAACCCGTGCCCGAACCTCACGCGGGCTGCCCGGCCCGCGATGCCCAAGCAGACGGAGTCCCCACGAACTCCAATCTGCGCCTGAATTATGCCACACGGGTTGCCGCGATCCCGGTGCGCCCCGTCCCGCAGGCTGCTGCGGAACCTGATCAGAAGTGCCTGATCGATCAGGTACAATGTGGCCGCGCTGGCAGCGCCTTGCTGTTAAGCCCATCACGGATTATGGCAACCCTATGTCCAACCACGTCGCCCGCGCGGTGCAGGGCAGTCTGAGTCCGCTACCGAACGTTCGGAATGTGATTGCGGTCGCATCCGGCAAGGGCGGTGTGGGCAAGTCAACCACCGCAGTCAACCTGGCCCTGGCACTGGCCCGGAACGGTGCCCGGGTCGGGATCCTGGACGCCGACATCTACGGGCCGAGTCAGCCGCGCATGCTGGGGCTGCTCGGCCGCAATCCGGAATCCCGGGACGGCAAGACCTTCGAGCCGCTGGTGGCACACGGCCTCGAGACCAACTCGATCGGCTTCCTGATCGAGGAGGAGCGGCCGGTGATCTGGCGGGGGCCGATGGTCACCCAGGCCTTGCAGCAGCTGACCTTCCAGACCAACTGGCACGATCTCGACTACCTGGTCGTCGATCTGCCGCCCGGCACCGGGGATATCCAGCTCACGCTGACCCAGAAGGTGCCGCTGGCCGGCGCGATCATCGTGACGACGCCGCAGGAAATTGCCTTGGCAGATGCTCGTAAAGGCATGAAAATGTTCGAGAAGGTCGGCGTGGCGGTGCTCGGCGTCATCGAGAACATGAGCAGCTTCATCTGCCCCTGCTGCCAGACCGAGACGCCTGTTTTTGGCGCGGGCGGTGGGGAACGGCTGGCCGCCGAGGGCGGCGTGCCGCTGCTCGGCTGCCTGCCCCTCGACCCCCGCATCCAGCAGCAGGTGGATGGCGGCCGGCCGACCGTGGTCGCCGACCCGGATGGCCCGGTCACCCGCCGTTACCTGGAGATTGCCCGCCGGACCACCGAGGAACTGGCCCGTCGGCCGAAGGATATGCGGGGCCGTTTCGGTCCCATCGTTGTCGAGGACAAGGCATGAGCGTCCGCCCTGACCACTGGATCCGCCGGATGGCGGAGCAGCACGGCATGATCGAGCCCTTCGAACCCGGCCAGGTGCGGGAGGTTGCCGGCCAGCGGGTGATCTCCTACGGGACCTCCAGCTACGGCTACGATGTCCGCTGCGCGCGCCAGTTCAAGGTGTTCACGAACATCAATTCAACCATCGTCGATCCGAAGGCCTTTGATCCGAACAGCTTCGTCGACATGGAGGCGGATGTCTGCATCATCCCGCCGAACTCCTTTGCACTTGCCTCCACGGTGGAGTACTTCCGCATACCCCGCAACGTGCTCACGATCTGCCTCGGCAAGTCCACCTACGCCCGCTGCGGCATCATCGTGAATGTGACGCCGCTCGAGCCCGAGTGGGAAGGCCACGTGACCCTGGAGTTCTCCAACACCACGCCACTGCCGGCCCGCATCTATGCCAACGAGGGTGTGGCCCAGATGATCTTCTTCGAGTCTGACGAGGTCTGCAGCACCTCCTACCGGGACCGGGGTGGCAAGTACCAGGGGCAGCGGGGCGTGACGCTGCCGCGGACTTGAGGCTCAGCTGGCGCATTGCCGGCGGGGTGCTCGCCCTGGCGCTGGCAGTGATCGCCGGCCTCGAGATCTACACCCGCACACCGGTCCGGGTGATCCCGCCGGACCTGACCCTCCCCGCCGGCACCCGGGCGCTGACGCTGGTCTTTCACGGCAGCGTCGATGGCGACAATCCCCAGTTCCCGGCGCTGGTGGCGAGCCTGCAGGACGCGGCACCGGGCGCCGATGCCCAGCTGCGCTTCGTGCGCTGGGATCCGCCCTCGGATCTCCGGCTGCGGGCGGCCGCCACAGCCCGGTCCCTGGGCCGGCAGCTCGGCCCGGTCGTGGCCGGCCTGCCGGAACTCGCTACCCTGCGCCTCATCGCCCACAGCTCCGGCAGCTTCGTGCCGGACAGCCTGTGTGAGGCCTACCGTGTGGCCGCCGCCAGGCCGGCCCGGGTGGAGATGGTGCTGCTGGATGCCTTCCAGATCCGGGGTTTCGTCGACTGGCAATACGGTGCCCGTCACCACGGCCGCTGCGCCGACTTCGCGCTCGCCATCTTCAACACGGATGATCCGGCACCCGCGACCAACCGACCCCTCCGCAACGCGCACAACCTCGATGTCACAGATCATCCCGGGCGCGCCGGGTACGACCGCAACGGTCACTACTGGCCGGTGCAGTTCTTTCTTGAGGCCGGCGCAGCCATCATCAAAACGCTGCCGGGCCGCAGTCATGACCAGCATCCGCGTGGATCGGTGGTGACGATCCCCGGTGCGGGCGACGGCTGGATGGATTAGCTAACCGTCGGCTTCCGCCACGACCACCGGGTGTTCAAGCCGCTCCCCGTCCAGCCACGCGGCACCCTCCCGGTAGACGGCCCGCCCTGCGGCCAGCCAGGCAATGGCCCGGGGATAAATCTGGTGTTCACCCCGCTGCACCCGCTGGCGCAGGGTGTCTTCCGTGTCGTCCGGGCAGACCGCGATCCGGTACTGGAGGATGCCGGGTCCCGCATCCAGTTCAGGAATGACAAAGTGCACCGTGGCGCCATGTTCCCGGTCGCCGTTGGCCAGGACGCGCCGGTAGGTGTGCAGTCCCGGATAGCGGGGCAGCAGGGAGGGATGCACGTTGAGCATGCGGCCTGCGTAGGCGCTGACGGTTGCGCCATCCAGGATACGCAGGAAGCCGGCCAGGATCACCAGGTCCGGCCGCAGATCGTCCAGCGCGCGGCGGATACCGGCCTGGAAAGCGGTCCGGTCAGCCCCGGGAGGGCAGGGTACGACTGCTGTCGGAATACCTGACCGGGCGGCCCGCTCCAGGGCGCCGGCACCGGGCCGGTCGCTCAGAACCAGGTCGAGTGACACTCCAAGCCGGCCGTGGGCTGCTGCGTCGATGATCGCCTGGAGATTGCTGCCCGATCCCGAGACCAGCACGGCGGTCCGCAGGGGCTGCCGGTTCACTCCCGGAGTTCCACCTGGCCGGTACCGGCCGTGATTTCACCCAGCCGGAGCACGGTCTCGCCCGCGTCCTCGAGCAGGGCCCGCGCCGCGCCTGCCTCGCTGGCGGCCACGATCACCGTCATGCCGATGCCGCAGTTGAAGGTCCGCAGCAGGTCGTCTTCCGGGATGCTGCCGGCGGACTGCAGCCAGCGGAATACGGCCGGGCGCGCCCAGGTGGATTTGTGGAGCACCGCATCCACCCCGGCCGGCAGTACCCGCGCCAGGTTGTCAGCCAGCCCGCCGCCGGTGATATGGGCAATCCCCTTGACCGGACAGGCCGCGATCAGGCGCAGCAGCGATCGCACATAGATCCGCGTCGGTGCCAGCAGTACAGCACCGAGACTATCGACGCCCCCGGCTTCGAAGGGCGCTTCCAGCGGCGCACCACTGACTTCAAGTACCCGCCGGATCAGGGAGTAGCCATTGGAATGCGGACCGGACGAGGCCAGGCCCAGCACCACGTCCCCGGGCGCAACGCTGCTGCCATCGATGATCCGGTCGCGGTTGACGATGCCCACGCAGAAGCCGGCCAGGTCGAAGTCGCGGTCGGCATACAGGCCGGGCAGCTCTGCGGTCTCACCGCCCAGCAGCGCCGCACCCGCCTGCCGGCAGCCCTCGGCGATGCCGCTGATCACGGCTTCGGCAGTGTCGACGGACAGTTTTCCCGACGCGTAGTAGTCCAGGAAGAAGAGGGGCTCGGCGCCCTGGACCACGACGTCATTGGCACACATGGCGACCAGGTCGATGCCGATGGTGTCGTAGCGATCCAGTTCGATGGCAAGCTTCAGCTTGGTGCCGACGCCGTCGGTGCCTGACACCAGCACCGGCCGCGGCCAGCGCTCGAGGTCGATTTCGAACAGTCCGCCGAAGCCGCCAATACCGCCAAGTACGCCCGGTCGCACCGTGGCGCGGGCGAGGGGCTTGATGCGGTCGACGAGTGCGTCGCCGGCATCGATATCCACGCCGGCGTCCTTGTAGGTAAGGGGTTTGCTGGTAGACATGGGGATCCCGGCTCCGGGCATTGCCCAGCGGCCGCTGGTGGAAGGGGTGGCTATAATAAGGAAATGTTGCGCACCTGGTCCAAGTCCCTGGCTTGTCCTGTCCGCCACCGCACCCGCTGGCCGGTGTGGGGCGCTTGCAGTTGCGCTTGCCTGCTGCTGATGCTGGCCATGGCCGACGCGGCACCCGTGGAAGGCCTGTACGAGGCGGAGGTGCCGGCTACCGGCCTCTCGGGCAATGCACTGGAGGAGGCCTTTTCCCGGGCGCTCGGCGAAGTTCTCGTCAAGGTGACCGGGAGCCGGATGGTCTTCGCGGATCCCGCCAATCGCCGCGCCGTGGGGTCTCCCGGGCCGCTGGTCCGCCAGTACCAGCCGGCAGCGGGTGGCCAGTTGCGGGTGCGCTTCGACCCGGTCGCTGTCCGGGAGCGACTCGACGCGGCCGCCTTGCCGGTCTGGGGCTCGGAGCGGCCGCTCACGCTCGTGCTGGTGCCGGCCGACATCCTGCAGGCCGAACTAACCGATCCGACCCTCGTCCCGGGTCCGCCGGCCCCGGCCCCGGCCACCGATCAGCAGCTCATCCTCGACACCGCGGCCCGGCGCGGTCTCACGGTGCGGCTCGGGGCCGGCACGCCGGAAGACGCGGTTCCGGGGGCTTCCGGAGCGCCGGCCGGGGAGCCCGTTCTGGTTGCGCGGCGACTGGCCGCGTCCGGGGGCGGGATGTACAGCTGGACACTGCTGCAGGGAACAGACCGGGCCGAGTGGCAGGGCGGTGCTGCCGACGGGATTCACGGACTGGCCGACCGCCTCGCTGCGCGCTATGCCAGCGTCGCCACTACCGGGCAGCCCATCCGTCTGCTGGTGGACGACATCACCAGCTTTGACGCCTATGGTCGCCTGCTGAGTTACCTGCGCAGCCTCGGCCTGATACAGACGGCCTCGCTGGAGCAGGTGTCCGGCGGCACCCTGGTTTTCCAGCTGGCGGTCCGGGGCAACGTGGCCCAGTTGCAGGATGTACTGGCACTGCAGCGGGTCCTGGAACCCGGCGACAGGCAGGCCACCGCTGATGCGAACGAACTCCGTTACCGCTTCGCAGGTCGGCCGTGAGTACGGCCGGGTCCCGTTCCGACGGTCAGCCCCTGCTGCGGGCGGCGCATATTCCCAATCTCATCTGCGTGGCCCGCATCCTGCTGGTCTGGCCCATCGTGGCCGCGCTCCTGGGCGGAAACTATCCGACGGCTCTTCTGCTGATTGCGGTTGCTGCCGGTTCAGACGGACTGGATGGCTACCTCGCCAAGCGCTTCAACTGGCGCAGCCGCCTGGGCGGCCTGCTGGATCCGCTGGCCGACAAGCTGCTGCTGGTATCCACCTTCGTGGCGTTAACGGTGACCGGGCTCGTTCCCGGCTGGCTGACCCTGGTGGTCATTGCGCGCGACCTGATTATCGTCGCGGGTAGCCTGGCTTATCAGGCCTTCGTCGCGACGCTGCAACCGGAACCTTCTGTGGCGAGCAAGCTCAATACCGCGGCCCAGATGCTGTTCGTGATCGCGGTCGTGGCCAACGCGGGCTTCGGCTGGCCAGCAAGGGAAGTCCTGCTGGTGTCGGGTGCCACCGTCCTCGCGACATCGGTGGTCAGCGGCCTGGACTATGTGGTGCGCTGGTCCGCCCGGGCCCGGCATGCCGGCCGGTAGCCTGCGGCCGATGGAGCAGCTGCCCCTTGAGATCCGGCTGGCTGATCACGCCCTGTTCGCCAACTTTCATCCGGCCGGCAACGAGCTGCTGGTCCACGAGCTGCGCCAGTGCATCGACACACCGGAGCATCCCATGGTCTGGCTGTGGGGCGCGGTACAGTCCGGCAGGTCCCACCTGCTGCAGGCCTGCGCGGCCGAGGCCGGCGAGCGTGGCCTCACCGCCGCCTACCTGCCGCTGGCCCGGGCCGGCGAATTCCCGGTGGCGGCACTCGAGGGCCTGGGCGAGATGGATCTGGTCTGCCTGGACGACGTGGACGGCCTGGCCGGCGATCCCGCCTGGGAGCGGGGGCTTTTCGGTCTCTATGAGGGTTTGCGGCAGGGAGGGGGTCGCCTCGTGGTGGCAGCGGACGTACCGCCGGCGGAGCTCGCCTTCGACCTGCCCGATCTGGCCTCCCGCCTGAAGTCCGGGGGAGTTTTCCGGCTGCACGCCCTCGCCGATGAGGCCTGCGTGCAGGCCCTGCAGATACGCGCCCGCTTCCGTGGCCTGGAGCTGCCGGATGACACGGCGCACTTTCTGCTGGCGCGACTGCCGCGGAGCATGGCCGGTTTGTTCGCGGTGCTTGACCAGCTGGATCGGGCCGCTCTGGCCGCACAGAGGCGCCTCACGATCCCGTTCGTCCGTCTCGTGCTGGACTGCTGAGGTCAGCGGCCCCGGGTGACGGCGATCCCGGCAAACAGCGTGATCACGGTGAGTAGCACGAACGCCGTGCCGGCAAGCTGCCGGCCGGGCGCCACCAGCAGCGAACCGAGCGCCAGCGTGAAGTAGGGGATCATCGCGATTGCCACCCAGGCACCCCACTGGCGGACCCGCCGCAGGCCGGCCATGAACAGCCCGACCAGCGGCCCGGCACACAGCAGGCCAATGCCCAGGTGGACGGCAGGCGACGCACCGCTACCCGCCGGCGGCAGCGCCAGCAGCCAGGCACCCAGCAGGAATAGTCCGGCCAGTGCAGTCCGTGTGGCGGCCGTCATTGGCGCTGCGCTCAGCGGCCCCAGCCCTCGAGCCGCAGTGCCACCTCGGCTACGCGGCGCCCGAGATGGGTGGCGACCCGGACTTCGTCGGCGCTGGGCTCGGTATGCTCCGGCTCCGGGGCAAGGTGGCTGGCGCCGTACGGTGATCCACCGGTGCGCGTCGTGCTCAGCGCGGATTCGGAGTAGGGCACGCCGACCAGCACCATGCCGTGGTGGAGGAGGGGAACTGACATGGTGAGCAGCGTGCTCTCCTGTCCGCCGTGCATCGATGTGGATGAGGTGAATACCCCCGCGGGCTTGCCGCGCAATGTCCCGGACAACCACTCGCTGCCGGTGCCGTCCAGGAAATGCTTCAGGGGTGCCGCCATGTTGCCGAACCGGGTCGGGCTGCCGAGCAGCAGGCCCGCGCATTCGAGCAGGTCGGCCGGTCCCGCGTACGGCGCGCCCTCCGGTGGTACGGCGGGCAGGCGGGGGGACGTGGCCGAGGTCACGGGCGGAACCGTGCGCAGGCGGGCCGATGCGCCGGGCACCGCGTTGACGCCCCGGCAGATGGCACTCGCGAGCCGGGCCACGGAACCATTGCGGGAGTAGTAGAGCACCAGGATTTCAGCCATGCCTGCGTGACCATCTGCAAAGTGGCGATAGTACCCTGCCGATCACTGCTTGACCGCTTCCGTTGGGCTGGCTAGCGTGAGTCGGATGAGTCTTCAGAAGGTTGGTGACACTGCCATTGCCTGCCGCCGCTTTGTCGTTTCCGGCAAGGTCCAGCGCGTCTTTTTCCGTGCCAGCACGGCCCGGGTGGCGGAGCGTCTCGGCCTGCGGGGCGTGGCACGGAATCTGCCGGATGGCAGCGTCGAGGTGCTGGCTCTCGGGGCGGAGGCGGCACTGGACAGCCTCCATGCCTGGCTGGCCAGCGGTCCGCCGCTGGCCCGGGTCGAGCAGGTCACCGTTGCTGATGAGTCGGCCGATCTCCATCCGGACCTGGTGGACTTTCGCACCAGCTGAACGTGCCGGCTATTGCCGGAACCAGCGGCTGCCCAGCCGCTCGAACACACGCTCCGGATAGGCATCGCTTCCCAGGCTGCCGTTGTACCGGGCGAGCGCGCGAGACCAGTTGCCCTTCTCGATGTCGTAGTAGTGGCGGAGGATCGTGCATCCCATGCGGATGTTGTCCCGGATCTCCAGCAGGGCATGTCCCGGCATGTCGAGTTCCTGTAGCCAGAAGCGCCTGATCTGCATCAGGCCCTGGGCATTGGCCCGGGACACGGCATAGCGCTGGAAGCCGCTTTCCACATCGATCACCGCGAGGATCATTTCCGGGGGCAGGTCCACCCGGGTGGCTTCCGCGTGCACGGCCATGAGGATCTCAAGTCGCTCCCCGGGATCCGGTACCCTGCTGGCCAGCCGGCCCGCCATGTCGAGCAACCAGACCTGCGCGGCAAACTCATCCTCGAAACCCGTCGGTTCCGTCAGGGCGGCCTGCAGCTTCTCCCGCAGCACCGCATCCGCGTCCCCGGCGATGGTGGTGGGTACCGCCGCGATGAGCAGCACCCACAGCAGCAGCGTGCGCCGCACTTGCGACTCAGGCGGTCGGCGCCGGGATCCGCCGTTCAAGGAGAAAAGCCACAACATCCGTGAGTGCCACCTGTTCCTCGCTACGGGTCTGCCGGTGTCGATACTCGACCTGGGCTTCCTTGAGCCCGCGCTCGCCGACAACCAGCCGGTGGGGAATGCCAAGCAGGTCGGCATCGGCAAACTTGACCCCGGGGCGGGCATCCCGGTCATCGAACAAAACCTCGAGACCCGCAACCGTCAGATCCTTGTACAGCGCGTTCGCGGCCGCCGTGACGCTGTCGGACTTTTTCGGATTGAGTTCGATCAGCACAACCCCGAAAGGACTCATCGGCTCCGGCCAGATGATCCCCGCGTCGTCGTGATTCTGTTCGATGGCTGCCCCGATGATCCGCGAAACGCCGATGCCGTAGCAGCCCATGATCAGGGTCCGGTCCCTGCCATCCTCGTCCTGGACCGTGGCATTCATGCTCCGGCTGTACTTGTCGCCAAGCTGGAAGATATGGCCTACCTCGATGCCGCGCGCAATGGCCAGTGGTCCACCGCCGCCCGGGCTCGGATCGCCGGCCTCGGCATTGCGCAGGTCGTAGCCCGCCGGCAACGGCAGGTCGCGCTCCCAGTTGACGCCGGTCAGGTGGGAGTCCGGCGCATTGCCGCCACAGACGAAATCGGCGAGCACCAGGGCGCTGTGGTCAGCCAGCACCGGGAGCTTCAGTCCCCGCGGGCCCAGCGTGCCGACCCCGGCGCCGGTCGCGGCAAGGACCCGTTCGGGCGTTGCCAGCTGGCAGGGAGTCGCCACACCCGGAACGCGTTCTGCCTTGCGGGGATTGAGTTCGTGATCGCCCCGCAGGCACAGCGCAACGAGCCCGCCGTCCGTGCCCTCGACGACCAGCGTCTTGAGGCAGCGGTGGGCAGGCACCTGCAGGAAAGCAGCCACTTCGTCCATGCTGCGCACCCCGGGCGTCGCCACGCTGGCCAGCGGCTCCGAGGCAGCGGGACGCGGGCCCGGAGGTGGCAGCGCCGGAGCAAGCTCGAGGTTCGCGGCAAAGCTGTCGCCCTCGCACCAGGCGATCCGGTCTTCGCCGGAGTCGGCCAGCACGTGAAACTCCTGGGAGCGCGACCCGCCGATCTCGCCGCCTTCCGCATCCACCTTGCGAAAGCGCAGTCCGAGTCGGGAAAAGATCCGGCTGTAAGCGGTGGCCATGGCTTCGTAGGTGATTTCGAGCGAGGTCTGGTCCAGGTGAAAGGAATAGGCATCCTTCATGATGAACTCGCGGGCGCGCATCACGCCGAATCGCGGCCGGATCTCGTCGCGGAACTTGGTATTGATCTGGTAGTAATTCACCGGCAGCTGCCGGTAGCTGCGCAATTCCCGTCGTGCAATATCCGTTACGACTTCCTCCGCGGTCGGCGCGAAGCAGTAGTCCCGCTCATGACGGTCGCGGATACGCAGCAGCAGCTCACCGTAGATGTCCCAGCGGCCGGTCTCCTGCCACAGCTCCGCCGGCTGGACCGACGGCATCAGGATCTCCAGCGCGCCAGCCCGGTTCATTTCATCCCGGACGACCTGTTCAATCCTGCGCAGCACGCGCAGGCCAAGTGGCATCCAGGTAAAGAGGCCCGATGACAGGCGGCGAATGAGCCCGGCGCGAAGCATCAACTGATGGCTGATGATCTCCGCATCCGCTGGCACCTCCTTGAGTGTGGTGAGCGGCAGTTGGCTGAGGCGCATTCCGGAAGGACCCTCCGCAGGTTCGCGAAGCGCGGCATTCTAGCCCGCAACGGGTGGCTTGTCCCCGCAGCGGGGGAGTCCGCTGTATCTGTCCAGCCCAACCGTGGCAATATGCCGGCGTTCGCAGCGGGAGTTGTCATGCAGGATCCGGATGCCGGGCCGCCAGTCATGCGGCGGCGGGGGATATACCTCCTGCCCAACCTGCTGACCACGGGCACCATCTTTGCCGGCTTCTACGGCATTGTCGCCGCGATTGACGGCAACTATCGTCCGGCCGCCATCGCGGTTTTCGTCGCAGCGCTGCTCGATGGGCTCGATGGCCGGCTGGCGCGCCTGACCCACACGGAATCCGAGTTCGGCAAGCAGTACGACAGCCTGGCGGATCTGGCCGCGTTTGGCATGGCGCCCGCGCTCATCGTCTACCAGTGGGGGCTGAAGACCCTTGGCGAGTATGGCTGGGCCTGGGGCAAGGTTGGCTGGCTGGCTGCCTTCCTTTTTGCCGTTGCCGCAGCCCTGCGGCTCGCCCGCTTCAATGTAGCCCCGAAGACCGGCGACCGGCGGTTCTTCGAAGGCCTGCCGAGTCCGTCGGCGGCAGGCCTGGTCTGCAGCATGGTCTGGCTGGCCACCGAGCTGGAGGTGGGCGGCTTTCTGGCGCTGGTCGGCAGCACGATCATCACCGTGGCCGCGGGAGCTCTGATGGTGTCGCGACTGGCCTACTACAGCTTCAAGGAGCTCGGGCCGCGCGGCCGGATATCGTTTGCCTACGTTTTCATCATGCCACTCGTCTTCGTCCTCATTGCGCTGGATCCACCGACGGTGTGCTTCGTCATCGCGCTGATCTATGCGCTGTCTGGTATCGTCATGGGACTGTGGCGGTGGCAGCGGCGCCAGGGTGGACGGTCCCGCCGTCAAGAGAAACTGCTCTAGCTGCCGGGATCGCCACTGATGCGCAGATGCCGATGACCCGGATGACTCACTCCCAGCTCGTCGTCCTTGATGCACTGGAGATCCCACGGTGGGTCCGGCGCACATCGTCGCCGTCCGCGAGCAGTCTGCCAGCGATAGCCGGAGACGATGCCTGGAGCCCCCTTGAGACGGAAGCGCTGGCCTGCACGCGGTGCGAGCTGCACAGGACCCGGACGCGCGTCGTGTTTGGCGTGGGCGACCGCCGGGCCCGGTGGCTCGTGATCGGCGAGGCACCGGGTGCCGATGAAGACCGCCAGGGCGAGCCCTTTGTCGGGCGCGCGGGGCAGTTGCTGAACGAAATGCTCCGCGCGGCAGGGGTAGTCCGGGAGCAGGTGTACATCGCCAATATCCTGAAATGCCGCCCGCCGGAGAACCGGGATCCAAAACCTGAGGAATCAAGAGAATGCAGCCGATATCTCGAGCGCCAGATTGCACTTGTGCAACCCGGACTGATCCTCGCCGTAGGGCGAATTGCCGCCCAGTTCCTGCTCGCCGTGGACACGCCGATCGGCCAGCTCCGCGGCCGGGTGCATGCCTTCGGACCCGCCGCGATCCCCCTGGTGGTGACCTATCACCCGGCTTACCTGCTGCGCAGCCCCGGCCAGAAGCGCAAGGCCTGGGAGGACCTGTGCCTGGCCAGGGATACCGTCATGCCCCGGCGCGACCCGCCGGCACCCTGACAGGCGGCGGGCTGTAGTCAGCGCGCCCGCCCAGTCAGCCATGAGTGCCGAACCCCGCGCCCTGCCACCCCGTATCCGCGAGATGCGCCCGACGGATGTGATCGTCGTCGCCACGATCGAGCAGGGCGCCTACGAGTTTCCCTGGAGTCCGGGAATTTTCCGGGACTGTCTGCTCGCCGGCTATTACAGCGTCGTACTTGAGCAGGGCGCCAAAGTCATCGGTTACGGTGTCATGTCCGTGGCGGCAGGCGAGGCCCACCTGCTCAACCTGGCGCTGTCCGATGCAGCACGCAGCGCGGGCAATGGCCGGCTGCTGCTGGAACACCTGCTTGAGGTTGCCGTCCGGAGCGGAGTCGAGGGCATGTACCTTGAGGTCCGCCCATCCAATCAGCGGGCCCTGGAGCTCTACGACCGGGCCGGCTTCAGGATCATTGGGCGCCGACGTGGCTATTACCGGGCCCGACATGGCACCGAAGACGCGGTCGTCCTCGTGCGCCGCTTCGGGCCCCGACGCTAGCTTGGCAGCGCCACCGCTCTGGCGACAGCGCCCGGTCCTTTCATGGGCCCTTTACGACTGGGCCAACTCCGCCTTTGCACTGACGGTGATGACCGCTTTCGTGCCGGTCATGCTCGGCAGCTACTGGAACGATGGTGCGCCTGGCACCGTCACTACGTTCCGCCTCGGCATTGCCAACGGCATCGCCAGCCTGGTTGTGGTGCTGATGGCTCCGCTGCTCGGTGCAATCACGGACCAGGCGGGGGCCCGCAAGGCATTTCTCGTCCCGTTCACCGCGCTCGGAGTCCTTGCCACGCTCGCGCTGGGCATGGTCGGGCCCGGTGCCTGGCCCCTGGCGCTCGGCGCCTTCATTCTGGCGTCGGTGGGCTTTTTTGCGGCCAACAGCCTGTACGACGCGATGCTGGTCGATGTCGCCCGCCCGGCAGGCTATGACCGGGTGTCCGCACTGGGATTTGGCCTGGGTTACCTGGGCGGCGCACTGCTTTTCACCTTCAACGTGAGCATGCTGCTGCGGCCGGGCCTGTTTGGTCTGGACGGCGAGGCCGCCGCCATCCAGGTGAGCTTTGTCTCGGTTGCCATCTGGTGGGGACTCTTCTCGCTGCCACTGCTGCTGTGGGTGAAGGAGGGGCGGTCTGCCACGCCACCGCCGGCGCAGCTGGTGCGTGCGGGGTTCCGGCAGCTGCTGGGCACCCTCCACTCACTGCGCGGCGATCGCAACCTGCTGCTGTTCCTGGCCGCCTACTGGCTGTATATCGACGGCGTCTACACGATCATCAAGATGGCGGTCGACTATGGCCTGTCCCAGGGACTGTCAGCAGCGGATGTGACCGGTGCCATCCTGGTCACCAACTTCATCGGCTTTCCTGCCGCCATCGCCTTCGGCATGCTGGGGGACCGGCTGGGCACGCGCACCGGCATCTATATCGGACTGTCGGTCTACATCGTGGCAACCGCCGCCGCGGTATTCCTGACCACGGCCGCTGAGTTCTACGCACTGGCCGTGGCGATCGGCCTGGTGCAGGGCGGTGTGCAGGCCTTGAGCCGGTCCTTCTTTGCCCGACTCATTCCGGCGGGGCGCAGCGGGGAGTATTTCGGCTTCTACAACATGCTGGGCAAGTTCTCGTCCATCGTTGGTCCGGTGCTGGCGGGTAGTGCAGCGCTGGTTACCGGCAGCCAGCGCTTTGGCATTCTCTCGGTGATCCTGCTCTTTGCTGGCGGCTTCTGGCTGCTCACCCTGGTGCGCGAACCCGCGGAACCCGCAGCTCACGCACCAGCCGGCTGAAGCGCCGGGCCTCCTCTGCAGAGGCCGCGCCCTCATATCGCAGGCGAAGATACAGGGCGGTCAGTGAGCGGATCGGAGCGGCAAGGTCCGGCCGGGCCTCGGCTGCAGCCCGGGCATATTCGGCCGGACCTTCCGTGGGTGCCCGGGGCCGGAAGACCCTGGCCAGCGTCCGGCACAGCCGTTGCCAGGCCTCCTCGACCGGATCGCGGCTGACCCGATGCCGGCGCAGCCCGAAGAGTGTCAGCCCGAGGAGAGCGACACCAAAGCTGGCCGCGCAGATCAGGGCAATGTCGCGAACCGAAGGGGCAACGAGTCCGAGGGTTGCCAGCAACGCGGATTGCTGGTCCGGACCAAAGGCCAGCACCCAGCGATCCCAGGCAGCATTCATCGCGTCCCAGCTCAGGGTCATGCGTTCGAACCACGCGGTGCGTCCAATGATCGGCAACTGGCCGCCCACGGATTCCGGCAGCGCCGCCTCCAGACCGAGCTGGATCCGCTCCGGTGCCACGGCGCCGGTGGGGTCATAGCGTATCCAGCGTCCATCCAGCCAGACCTCCGTCCAGGCATGGGCGTCAGATTGCCGGACGATCCAGTAATCCCCCAGCGGATTTCTTTCGCCGCCCTGGTAGCCGGCCACGACCCGGGCCGGTATTCCGGCCATGCGGGCCAGCGCCGCAAACGCGGATGCATAGTGCTCGCAGAATCCAGCCCGCGTGCCAAAGAGGAATTCATCCAGGGGTCGGGACCCGAGCGCGGGGGGCTTCAGCGTGTAGTAAAAATTCTCGGTGCCGAACATGGCCAGGATGCGGGCCAGATAGTCCGCATCAGAGCTGGAGCGCGCACGCAGCCTCTCCGCCAGCGCCACGGTCTGCGGATGGTTGCCCGGTACCTCGCGGTTGAGTTTCGCGGGTACCTCGCGGTCAGCGAACGACGCCGCGGCAATGGACCGCCCCCGCCAGGCGACGCGGCGGGCGACGGGGCGGGCGCTGAGGAGTTCCAGGGTGCTGGTCAACGTGCTGTCAGGCACTTCCCAGGACAGCGGTACCTCGAGCGGGAGTAGCCAGCGCACCCGGTGGGGTTCCAGGGTGATCTCATAGTCAAACCTCTGGGCTTCCGACCTGGTGGAGGGGCCGACGGCGTCAGCCTGCGGCAGGCGGGCGCGCAGGGAATCCGGCTGCGTCCGCCAGCGTCGGCCGTCGAAGCGTTCCAGGACAGGGCCACGCCAGTAGAGTTGCGCAGGATCAGGCTCGGGACCGGCGAAACGGACACGGAAGGCCACTGCGTCCGACTGGGCCAGCAGGCTGATGTCGCCCGGATTCAGCTGGTCGGTAAGACCGGTCTGCCCGGTGCCGGGGCCGCTGGGCAGCGCCCAGAATGGCCCGGGCAGGCGGGGAAACAGCAGAAAAAGTATCAGGGCCAGCGGGACGGCCTGCCCCAGCAGGCGGCCGGCGAGGGCGGCGGCGCTGGTCGGGGGCAGGATGGCGTGCGCGCGCGTGCTTTGCAGAAGGGCCAGCGTGCCGACGACTACGCCCGCCAGGAGCGCGGGAATCGCCGCCACGGACTGTTCCCTGAGAAAGCTCGCGAACAGCACGAACCACGCAATGAGGATCACGATGCTCCGGTCCCGTGCCGAACGGGTCTCCAGCAGCTTGAGGGCGAGCATCAGGATCAGCAGCGCGGAGCCGGCATCCAGCCCGGAGATCTGGCGGTAGAAGAACACGACCGCAAAGCTGCCAGCGAGGGTCAGGGTGCCCCGCACCAGACGGCCTGGTAGCGGCCAGTTCCACCAGGCGGCAGCCAGCCGCCAGGCCGCGGTGCACGCGAGCACCATCAGCACCCAGCGCTGCACGCCATGCCAGTGGGGCAGGCTGGCAATACCGATCAGCAGGCTGAGCCACAGCAGCCGGGTGAAGGCGGTCCGGTCGCGACGGCCTGGCCCGGCACGCACGGCGGCCGGCGATTCCCAGCACGGTTCCGGGTCAGGCCGCATTGCTTATCGTTCCGGACGTCGTTCCGGTATCAAAGGTCGCGAGCGCGGCCAGGCATCGGTGCCGGTGGTCCGGCCCGGCGCCCGGTTCGAGCGTGGAGCCCGGCAGCCGCAGGCCGTAGCCCAGGCCGGCGGCTTCCGCGTCCAGCAGCATCCGCGTGAGCATAGACAGGCGCTTCTCCGGGTCGGATTCCGCCAGGTCGGCCCATGCCAGCCAGATGGCCCCGCCACCGCCGCGAAAATCCTTGGCGAGCAACTCGCCACTCCGGGCCCAGGCTTTCCAGGCCATGCGTGACGGCGGTTCGCCCGGGAGCGGACGCCGCAGTCCCGCGAACTCGTCGGTGCCCTGGCGTGACACGCCGGGGTTCTCCGGGTCCGACTCGGCTGCCGGGCGCATCGTCCCGCCGGCCGGCGCCGGCTGCGGATACACGAGCAGGTCGCGGGCAGGATGCAGCCAGGCCCAGGCCTCGAAGAGGCCCAGCGGGTGCCGGGTACTGATACGGATCCCGGGATAGTCCAGGCGACCACGCTGGCGGGTGCGCAGCCGCAGTGGCAGGGTTACCGACTGGCCGGCCGGCAGGTCTGAGGCCGTCATCTCTTCGACGGTCGGTCCGGCGACCACCTGCCACCGGTGCGTGAGGCTCGGGTTGGAAATATGGACCCGGCACTCGACGAACTCGCCGGCAAACACCGGGGCACCGCCAGTCACGGCAAGGCGCAGCCCGGCCAGATTGCGCTGGCAGTGATGGATGCTTACCACGGCCACCGCAGTCAGCAGGAAGGCGAGGGCAAAGCCCATGTTGTTGCTGTAATTGAGAGCACCCAGCAGCATGGTGAAGAAGACGATGCCGAACACCATGCCGCTGCGGGTCGGCAGGATATAGACCCGTCGCTGGGTCAGGTCGGTGAATGCGCCGTCGGTACCCTGACGTTTCCGGGCCCAACGCTGCAGATGGCGACGGAAACTGGACTGTCCCGGCATGCTACGCGCACCTCAGGGGATGGGTACGGACTCCAGAACGACCCCGGCAGGATCCTGGCCCGCCGCGCCGCCGCCCGGCCGGGGCCGCAGGCGATGGCCGGCCACCGCAGCGAAGACGGCTCTCACGTCCTCCGGGTGGACACCGGCGTGACCCTGGAGCAGGGCCCAGCAGCGCGCTGCGGTCACGAGATCCTGGGCGCCCCGGGGAGACAGGCCCAGGTCAAAGTGGGCGGACTGACGGGTGAAGCGCACCAGGGCCTGCACGTAGTCGAGCAGTGCCTCCGAAAGGAAGAGTTCACGGGCGCTGCTTCGCAGGCTCGCGAGCGTCGCGGCGTCGACGACCGGACGCAGCTCCTCGGCCATGTGCCGACGGTCCTCACCCCGCAGCAGCTTGCGTTCCAGCACTTCGCTGGGATAGCCGAGGCCGATGCGCATCAGGAAGCGGTCCAGCTGGGACTCCGGCAGCGGGAACGTGCCCGCCTGATGCAGGGGGTTCTGGGTGGCGATCACGAAGAAGGGGGCCGGCAGCCGGTGGGTGTCGCCGTCAACCGTGACCTGGCACTCCTCCATGGCCTCCAGCAGGGCACTCTGGGCCTTTGGCGTTGTGCGGTTGATTTCGTCAGCCAGGACGACATGCGCAAATACCGGGCCCGGGTGAAAGCGGAAGGTGGAGGTCGCTGGTTCATAGATCGACATGCCGACAATGTCCGCCGGCAGCATGTCGCTGGTGAACTGGATCCGCCGGAAGGAGAGCCCGAGGACACCCGCGAGGGACCGGGCCAGGAGCGTCTTGCCGACACCGGGTACGTCCTCGATCAGGAGGTGGCCCCCGGCCAGCAGGCAGGTGAATGCGAGCCGGATCTCGTTCTGCTTGCCGAGGATGACCTGGCCGAGTTCGCCGCCGAGCTGCTCCGCCAGGTGGCGGGCACGGCTGAGTTCTTCTTTAGCCGCCAGGGCGGTGACGCTGGACGCCATGCCGGGTTCCCATCGCAGATCTGCTGTTTGGACGATACCATGGCATCTTGCCGCAAGCCCCCCGGGTGAAGCGGGAACTGCGGCACAGAATTGGCCCGGCTGGACGG
Organism: uncultured Chromatiaceae bacterium; assembly: GCA_964407855.1. GTDB lineage: Bacteria > Pseudomonadota > Gammaproteobacteria > Steroidobacterales > SHZI01. The sequence continues at coordinate 14,921 of CAYOXI010000019.1, read as the reverse complement.
AGATCGCAGCATGACTGTAGAACGCAAGCCGCCGGAAGTGTGGCGGGCCGCCCTGGAACCAGAGCGCTACGGAGTCCTGTTCGAGGAAGCCACCGAGCGACCTTTCAGCAGTGCGCTGAATGACGAGAAAAGACGCGGAACCTTTGTCTGTGCCGCGTGTCATTCGCCGCTTTTTGCGTCCGCCGGCAAGTTCGACAGCGGCACGGGCTGGCCAAGTTTCTTCCAGCCGCTCGAACAGAACGCGATCGGCACCAAGCGGGATTTCCACCTGCTGCTGCCGCGCACCGAATACCACTGCGCCCGCTGTGGTGGGCACCAGGGTCACGTGTTCAAGGACGGCCCGGCGCCGACCGGCCTGCGCTACTGCAACAATGGCCTGGCGCTGCTTTTCGTCCCTGAAGGTGAGCCGCTGCCAGCCCTCCGGTGAGGCGGTCGCTCAGAGCGCGGCGAGCCGGAGCAGCTGCTGGTCGAGCTTCGCGAGGTCGCGCTCGAGGCTTGCCTGACGATCGCGCTCCTTCGAGACCACCGCTGCCGGTGCCTGGCGCGTAAAGCTGTCGGTCGCGAGCTTGCGACCCACCCGGTCCAGATCGCCCGCGACCTTTTCGCGGTTCTTCCGGAGCCGGGCCAGTTCCGCACTCACGTCGATCAGCCCGGCCAGCGGCACCAGCAGCCGCAGGTTGCCGACGAGACCGGTCGCGGCCGGCGGCACCGGACTGCCGGCAGGCAGGCGGTCGATCGCCGACAGGCGACCCAGTTCCCGAACGTAGTGACCATGCTCGTGCAGCAGACGCAGGTCCTCCCCGGTCGCGTCCTGCAGGATGACCGGTAGCCGTTTGCCCGGCGGAATATCCATCTCGCCGCGAATCTGGCGGATGGCGAGGATGAAGCCCTGCACCCAGCCAAGCTCGGCCTCTGCTGCCTCGTCGAGGGCGAAGGCGCTGGCGTCCGGCCAGGTCTGCAGCATGATGGAATCACCGCAGCTGCCGGCGAGCGGCGCCACCCGCTGCCAGATCTCCTCCGTGATGAAGGGCATGATGGGGTGGACCGCACGAAGCAGGCCATCCAGCACGGTCACCAGAGTGCGCCGGGTCGAGGCCTGCTCCGCGGCGCTGACCGAAGCGCCCTGCAGGATCGGCTTGGTCAGTTCGAGATACCAGTCGCAGTACTCGTTCCAGATGAACTCATACAGTGCCCGCGCCGCAAGGTCGAAGCGGTAGCCGGCGAAGTGCACCGCGACCGCGTCCAGCGTCCTGCCGAAGCGGGAGACAATCCAGCGGTCCGGCAGGCTGAGGCCGGTGAGCGCGGTCGGCCCGGACGCCATCTCCCGCCCCTCCACGTTGAGCAACACGAACCGCGCGGCGTTCCAGAGCTTGTTGCAGAAGTTGCGGTAGCCCTCGATCCGGTTGAGGTCGAAGCGGATGTCCCGCCCGGTGCTGGCCAGGGCGGCAAAGGTGAAGCGCAGCGCATCGGTACCATAGTCCGGTATCCCGTTGGGGAACTGTCTGGCCGTTGCTTTTTCGATGCGGGGCTTCAGGTGCGGCTGCATCAGGCCCGTCGTGCGCTTGGCTATCAGGCTCGGCAGGTCGATGCCGTCAATGAGGTCAAGCGGGTCAAGGATGTTGCCCTTCGACTTGGACATCTTGTCCCCGTTCTCGTCCCGGATCAGGCCTGTGATGTACACGTCCCGGAACGGGACGTCGCCGGCGAACCTGAGCCCCATCATGATCATCCGGGCCACCCAGAAGAAAATGATGTCGAAGCCGGTAACGAGCACGCTGGTCGGGTAGAAAGCGCGCAGCGATGGGGTCTCATCCGGCCACCCCAGCGTCGAAAAGGGCCACAGCGCTGACGAGAACCAGGTGTCCAGCACATCCTCGTCCTGCCGGAGCACCACGTCGGAACCCAGGCCGTGCCGTTCCCGGGCCTCCGCTTCACTGCGGCCCACATAGGCGGTGCCGGCCTGGTCATACCACGCGGGAATCCGGTGTCCCCACCAGAGCTGCCGGCTGATGCACCAGTCCTGGATGTTGTGCATCCACTGAAAGTAGGTCTTTGCCCAGTTTTCCGGCACGAAGCGGATGCGGCCTGCCTCAACGGCGGCGATCGCCGGGCCTGCCAGGGGGGCGGTCCGGACATACCACTGGTCGGTCAGCCAGGGCTCGAGGACGGCGCCGCTCCGGTCGCCCCGGGGCACCTGCAGCGTGTGCGGCTCGATCCTGTCCACGAGTCCGAGGGACTCGAGGTCAGCGACGATCCTGCTGCGGGCCTCGAAGCGCTCCAGGCCCAGATAGGCTGCGGGGATCAGCTCGTCGCCGGCGGCACTGATCCGCGCATCCTGATCGAAGATGTTGATCAGGGGCAGGTTGTGGCGCCTGCCGATGTCGTAATCGTTGAAGTCGTGTCCCGGGGTGATCTTCACGCAGCCTGAACCGAAGGCCGGATCCACATACTCATCGGCGATCACCGGGATCAGCCGGCCCGTGAGCGGCAGGCGGATTTCGCGGCCAACGAGGTGGCGATAGCGCTCGTCCTGCGGGTGTACGGCAACCGCAGTATCGCCCAGCATGGTCTCCGGACGCGTGGTAGCCACCACCAGCGATGCGCTTTCGTCGGCAAGCGGGTAACGGAAGTGCCACAGCGAGCCCTGCTCGGCCTCGGACTGCACTTCAAGATCCGAGAGGGCGGTGTGCAGGACGGGATCCCAGTTGACCAGCCGCTTGCCCCGGTAGATGAGCCCCTCGTCATGCAGCCGGACGAACACCTCGGTCACGGCCCGGGACAGTCCTTCGTCCATCGTGAAGCGCTCGCGGGACCAGTCCACCGAATTGCCGAGGCGGCGCATCTGGCGGCTGATCGTGCCGCCAGACTCGTCCTTCCACTGCCAGACCCGGGCGAGAAAGTCCTCCCGGCCAAGATCCTGCCGGCGCTGGCCTTCGGCATTGAGCTGGCGTTCAACCACCATCTGGGTCGCGATCCCGGCATGATCAGTACCGGGCTGCCAGAGTGTATTGTCGCCTCGCATCCGGTGGTAGCGCGTCAGGGTATCCATCAGCGTGTGCTGGAAGGCATGACCCATGTGCAGGGTGCCCGTGACGTTGGGCGGAGGGATCATGATGCAGTACGCATCGCCCCGACCGGCCGGCGTGAAGTAGCCGGCTGCCTCCCAGCGGGCATACCAGTGACGCTCGATGGCCCCCGGCTGATAGGTTTTTTCCAGAGGCTGGCTGCCGCCGGACGGGACTTCCGGATCCACTCAGTCGCCCTTGATGTCGTTCTCGAAATGTTCGCGGAGTACCTGATCAATGAGATCAGGCAGTTCATGGCGGAGGCGACCGACCACCTCGTCGAACAGCGTGGCTTCCATTTCCCGGAAAGCGGTGTGCAGGTGTTTCTCCACCAGCATGAAGCTGCCGGTCGCAATTCGCACCTGGAGTTCGGCGAGTTCCGTCTCGGTCAGCGATGGACGGGACAGCTCGTCGGCCGCGCTGCGCCGGGGCCGGCCGATGGCATCTGTAAGGACGGGGATCCGTGTTCTGTCCATGCTTCAGTTCACCTCATGGGTTTCCGGCTCGAGTCCCTGCTGGCGATAGTACCGGTGCCTCTGGCGTCCGGACTGCCGGCACGCGGCCTGTCCATCGATCACCTCGGCCACCCGGGGGAACCGGACAAAGCATGCCGGCACTTCGTCGGCGAGATTCAGCAGCAGGTCGGCCTCCGGTGGTTCCTGCTCCGGCGTGGCGATGGTCACCGGCGCCGACACCCTCCGGTCATCACCGCCATCCCAGAGTACGTGCGGGACGAAGCTGCCCTGCCGGAAAGTCCACAGCAGGTTGTCGAGAGTCCGGGCAGTCTCGTCGTCTCCCGCCACCACATGAACCCGGTGCTGCAGCTTGTAGGCCTTCTCGATCAGCCGGCAGGCATAGGCAAGCCGCCCTGCAGGCTGCTCCGTGGCGAGCACGTAAAACGAGATGCGGGTGCCGGGCCGCATGCTCATTGCCGCTGTAGCAGGAACTCCACCAGCAGGGGTATCGGCCGGCCGGTGCCCCCCTTTGCCGCACCGGGTGTCCAGGCGGTGCCGGCAATGTCGAGGTGGGCCCACTCGTGTCCGCGGGTAAATCGCGACAGGAAGCAGGCCGCGGTAATGGTGCCCGCATCGCGACCGCCGATATTGGCCACGTCGGCAAACGGACTCTTCAGCAGATCCGCATACTCGTCATCCAGCGGCAGCCGCCAGGCGCGGTCATCGGCTGCTTCGCCGGCCGCCAGCAGGGCATTGGCGAGCTTGTCGGAGTTGCCCAGCAGTCCGGAGCGAACGCGACCAAGTGCCACCAGGCAGGCACCGGTCAGCGTTGCTATATCGATCAGGACAGCTGGCTTCAGTCGCCGGGCATAGGTCAGGGCATCACAGAGGATCAGGCGGCCTTCTGCGTCCGTGTTCAGGATCTCCACGGTCTGGCCGGACATCGTCCGGACAATATCGCCGGGGCGAGTTGCCGTGCCACCCGGCAGGTTTTCGCAGGCGGGAATGATGCCGGTTACGTTGATCGGCAGCTTCAGGTCGGCTGCTGCCTGAAGCACACCAAGCACGGTTGCGGCCCCGCACATGTCGTACTTCATTTCGTCCATCGCGGCCGCCGGCTTGATGGAGATCCCGCCGGAATCGAAGGTGATGCCCTTGCCGACCAGTACGACCGGCTCGTCCCTGGCCTTGCCGCCCCGGTAGCTGAGCACGATGAAGCGGGGCGGCAGGGTCGAGCCCTGGGCAACGGCGAGAAATGCCCCCATCCCGAGCTTGCGGATCTCGGGCAGTCTCAACGCCTTGAGGCTGAAGCGTGGCGACGTCCGGGCCAGTGCCCGGGCACGATCCGCCAGATAGTCTGGTGTGCAGACATTGGGCGGCAGGTTGCCGAGGTCCCTGGCAAGGACCATTGCCCTGCCGACGGCCCGCCCCTGGCTGATTCCCGCGCGCACCTGGCGCAGCTCCCGGCTGCCGCTCAGGATCGTCAGCCGGCGGAGCGTCGGCCCTGCTTCGCCGGGCTCGGATTTCATCGCCGTGAACCGGTAGCCGACCTCGTGCCAGATTTCAACGACGATGCGGGCGCGACGGACCGCGTCCGTATCGGGGACGGGCGCCAGCGCAAGGCAGAAGAGCACGTCCCGGTAGCGTGCCCGGGCGATGGACGCCAGCGCGGCGCGGGTTGCCTTGCGGAAGTGGCGCCGGGTGAGTTTTTCCCGGCTGCCCATCCCGACCAGCAGGACCCGCTGGCAGGGCAGGTCGCCGGTATGGGTCAGCAACAGCAGTTCGCCGCTCTCGCCCTTGATGTCCTTGTTGCGCAGGGCGCGAGCGATGAGTCCATTGGTCGCGGAATCAAGGTCCCTGGCAGCGTCACTGAGTGTGCCCCCGGTGAAGACCGGGACTATTGCGCAGGCAGTTGCGTGGTCGCTGGCCTTGCCCGTCGTCGCGTCGAACTGCATGCTGACCTCAGTGGCGGGGCGCTTGACTCCCGTAAACCACTAACCCATGGTTAGGGGATGCAGGAAATCCCTCTGGATACGCCCGTTGGGAAACGCCGCGTAGTGTACCCGATTGTGCGTAGTACTGGCTAAGGTCCGATGGCTTCAATCCTGCAGCGCTACGTCTTCCGGGAAACCCTGCTGAGCTGGTTTGCAGTCACCGGGGTGCTGCTGGTAATCCTCATCACCAACCAGTTCGCGGCGGTGCTCGGTGGTGCGGCAGCCAGCAAGCTGCCCCGCGGTGCAGTCCTCGAACTCCTCGGACTGACGAGCGTTCAGTACCTCACCATCCTGATCCCCGTGGGATTCTTCCTGGCCGTGATGCTGGCACTGGCCCGCCTGTATCACGACAGTGAAATGGCCGCGATGATGGCCTGCGGGGTCGGTCCCGCGCGGCTCTATCGCGCCCTGCTGGGGCTGGCGGCTTCCCTGGCGCTGGTGGTCGGCGTGCTGGCGCTGGTAGTCGCCCCAGCGGCGCTGCGCCAGATTGACGACTTTGCCGCGATGGCCAGGCAGGAAGCCAGCCTCGGGCTGCTCGAAGCCGGCCGCTTCGTGAGTTTTGGCAATGGCGCGGCCACGCTGTATGCGGAGTCACTGACGCCGGACAACCACCTGCAGAAGGTCTTCGTGCAGCGACAGCTGGAGGACCGCGTTGAGGTGATCGTGGCTGAAGAGGCCTGGCAGACGGAACTGAGTCCCGGGCTGCGCGTGCTGGTCTTCGCCCGGGGCAGTCGCTTCGAGGGCCGGCCTGGCGAGGCCGGCTTCCGGATCGTGGAATTCGCCGAGCACGGCATTCCATTTTCCCTGCCCGAGACTGGTAGCCGGCAGCGCAAGGCCCAGGCAAGGACACTCGCGGAGCTCTTCAGTTCCCCGCTGCCTGCCGACCAGGCCGAACTGCACTGGCGCATGAGCGTACCCCTGACTCTGCTGGTGCTCGGTGTGCTCGCCGTGCCGCTGGCCCGCACCGAACCTCGTCAGGGGCGCTTCAGCGGCCTCGCGTCGGCAGTCCTCGTCTACCTGATCTACGCCAACCTGTTGGCTGCCGGCAAGGGATGGCTGGAGCGGGAGCAGGTGCCCGCGTTCGCTGGCCTCTGGTGGGTGCACCTGCTGTTTCTCGCCGCCGCTTCCGTGTTGCTGTTCAGGCAACTGGGCGGCTGGCGGCAGTGGCGCCGTCCGCGGCCTTCAGCCGGCGACGCCGCATGAGTGTGCTCCATGGCTACCTGCTGCGAACGATCCTCGCCACGACTATCCTCGTCCTGGCCGTTCTCGCCAGCCTTGGCGCCTTCATCGAGTTCGCGACGCAGCTGGACGATGTTGGCGTCGGTGACTATCAGATTCAGGATGCCCTGCTGTGGGTGGGCCTGCAGCTGCCCTGGATCCTGGTCCAGCTCCTGCCAATTGCCACCCTTCTCGGAGCACTCTTGGGCCTCGGTGTCCTCGCGAGCCGCAGCGAGCTCATCGTGCTCCAGGCAGCCGGTGTTTCGCCGGCTGGCATCGGCCGGTCGGTACTCGTGACCGGTGTCGTGATCGCGCTCGTGGGTACCCTGATCGGGCAGTACATCGCGCCACCGATGGAGCGCTTCGCCCGCAAGCACCGCGATGTGGCCAAGTTCGGCCAGGCTGGCATCACTGCGGGTGGCAGTGCGTGGATCCGGGATCGAAGCACGATCCTGAACGTGATCCCGCCGGGGCCGGAGAACCCGGGGGGCGGGGTGTTTCTATTCCGGCTGGACCCGGAAGGCAGGCTCACGGCTACGGGTCGCGCTGATTCAGTGACTGCTGATGCTGATGAGCAGTGGTTCCTCAACAATTTCGCCGAGAGCCGGTTCTCGGCCGAGGGAGTGACTGTACTTGAAGGCCAGCAAACCCTGGCGCTCACGGGCGCAAACCCGGACCTGCTGGGGCTGACCGTGGTCCGGGAAGACACCCTCACTGGCCCCGAGCTCTGGGGCTATGTGCAGTACCTGCGGGCCAGTGGCCTCGCGGCGCGGCGGTACGAGGTCGCCTTCTGGAGCCGCCTTTCCGCATCGGCTGCGGTGCCCCTGATGTGCATCCTGGCCGTGCCCTTCGTACTCGGGCCACTCCGGTCATCCGGGGCCGGCGGCCGCATGCTGGCCGGGGTGGGTATCGGGCTGGGATGGTTCCTGGTCAGCCGCCTGCTGTCCGACGGAGGTGCGATCTGGAACCTCAATGCCGCTGTCGTGGCGTGGGTGCCGACGGCATTGCTCGCCACGGCGGCAGTCTTCCTGTTCAGCCGACTGCGTTGAATCGTTGGCGTTGTCGCGTCTCAGGCGGATACGGTCTGCGGTAGCAGGATCACCCGGGTACCGGCCAGTCTGTCGTGCCAGGTCAGTTCGTCGCGATCTATCCATAGCCAGAACAGGCCGATGCCGCCACTGACCATGGAGAGCAGGCCGGCGCCGAAGCGGAGCAGGGCCGTACGCCAGCCCAGGGCGGCACCGGATTCCCGTTCTACGCGGAGCCGCCATGCCCGCATGCCCAGGGTCTGGCCACCGCGCACCCAGGAAACCATGTAGAAGCCGGCAGCCAGCAGCAGGAGGAGTAACTGGTAGGCGGGTGCACCGGGCGGTACCGGTTGTCCGTCCCGGATGGCAATAATGACCAGTGTCGCGATCATCCACAGGGCACCGAGCAGCAACAGGTCGTAGCAGCCAGCGGCCAGCCGGCGCAGCACGCCGGCCGTTGGCCCATGGGTCAGGTTGCTGACTGGCGCTTGTTGATTCATCGCGCTTCCGCAGGCCGATGGCGCTCCCTACGAGAATCGAACTCGTGTTTCAGCCTTGAGAGGGCCGCGTCCTAACCGCTAGACGAAGGGAGCAAGGAGAGGGTGGTGACGTCTGTGCCGCCGGAGCGGGACTGCTATTATAGACGTCCCTGCCATGGGCTCAAGCCGGAGCTGAATTGACTCATCCAGACCCATCCGCGGGCTCACCCCGCATCATTCCCCGCTCCGAACACAACATCTCCCGGGCGAACATTTCCCGCAATGCCGTCAAGGTGCTGTACCGCCTGAAGGACGCCGGATATCAGGCCTTCATCGTGGGGGGCGGGGTACGCGACCTGCTGCTGGAGCGCCAGCCCAAGGACTTTGACATAGCCACCGATGCCAGTCCGGAGCAGGTTCGGGGGCTGTTCAGCAATGCCCGCCTGATAGGCCGCCGGTTCCGCCTGGTCCATGTGCGTTTCCGTGACGAGATCGTCGAGGTGGCGACCTTCCGCGGACTCGGCAATGAGGACCTTGAGAGCGAGGACCGCCAGGTGCTGGATGCCACCGGACGGATCATCAAGGACAACTCCTTTGGTTCCATCGAGGAAGATGCGTGGCGTCGTGATTTCACGGTGAACGCCCTGTACTACAACATCGCCGATTTCTCGATCTGGGATTTCGTGGACGGCATGCAGGATATCGAGTCGCGCAGTATCCGCCTGATCGGTGATCCGGCGACGCGTTACCGGGAGGATCCGGTGCGCATGGTGCGTGCGGCCCGGCTGGCCGCCAAGCTCGACCTGCAGATCCACCCCGATACCGCCGGACCCATTCCTGGCCTCGCCCATCTGATCGACGGGGTGCCCTCCGCCCGTCTGTTCGACGAGTTCCTGAAGGTCTTCCAGACAGGCAATGCGCTTGCCAGCTACCGCAGGCTCCGGGAGCACGGGCTGTTTGCCCACCTCTTTCCGGCCACCTCAGCCTGGCTCGACCGGGATCCTGACGGGCGGCGCAACCGCTTTGTCGAACGCGCCCTGGCGGGCACAGACCAGCGGATCGCGGCGGACCTGCCGGTGACCCCGATGTTCCTGTTTGCCGTGCTGCTCTGGGGACCGGTGCAGGAGCGTGCAACGGAGTTGCGCAAGACCGGTTCCATCTCCGAGGTGCAGTCCCTCATTGATGCCGGCGTGGATGTGACGACAGCCCAGGTCTCGCGCATCATGCTGCCACGCCGTTTCTCGGTACCCATGCGCGAGATGTTCCAGTTGCAACCGCGTTTCCAGCGCCGCCAGGGACGGCGAGCCGGCGCCCTGCTGCAGCACCGGCGATTCCGGGCTGCCTACGACCTGCTGGTCCTGCGGACGGAACTCGGTGAGATCCCCGGGGAACTGGCGGACTGGTGGACGCGAATCCAGACCCTCCCGGAGGAGGAGCAGCGACACGAATTCAACGCGGGCAGGCGTCGGCCCGCCCAGCCCGGCCCGGTTGAACAGGCAATCTGAGCGCGCTGCCGTGGCGGAAGCCCGCTGGATACCGGCCTACATCGGTCTGGGCAGCAATCTTGATGATCCACCTGGGCAGGTCCGGGCCGCCCTGGCGGCCCTGTCCGGGCTGCCCGACAGCCGCCTGGTTGCGCAGTCCACGCTGGTCCGCAACCCGCCGCTGGGCGACGCGGCTCAACCCGAGTTCGTGAACGCCGTAGCGGGCCTGCTGACACGCCTGCCTGCTGCGGACCTGCTTGACCGGCTGCTGGACCTGGAGGCACGGCAGGGTCGCCGGCGTGACCCAGACACGCGGTGGGGCGCCCGCCGGATTGACCTCGACCTGCTGGTTTACGGTGACCTGTGCCTGAGTTCGGATCGGCTGAAGCTGCCACATCCGGGCATCGCCGCGCGAAATTTTGTATTGTTCCCGTTGCTGGAAATTGCGCCCGGACTGGAGGTCCCCGGTCTTGGACCCGTTCGCCGGCTCGCCGGAGCGGCCGATCCGTCCACGCTGGTGCCGGTCGGTTGACGACAAGAACAACACGAACAACGAGCACGCATGGGCAAATCCCGCTATATCGCGATTGAGGGGCCGATCGGTGTCGGCAAGACAAGCTTCGCCAGGCGCCTCGCGACCGCGCTCGATGGCGAGCTGCTTCTTGAGGAGCCCGAGGCCAATCCCTTTCTCGAGCGCTTCTACCGCGACCCCCGGGGCGCCGCCTTGCCGACCCAGCTTTTCTTCCTGCTCCAGCGTGCCCAGCAGGTGGAGCAGCTGAGGCAGAGCGACATTTTTGCCGAAACCCGCATCTCGGACTTTCTGCTGGACAAGGACCGGATCTTTGCGGAGATCACGCTGGACCGGGCAGAACTCGGCCTCTACGACAAGGTGGCCGAGTCTGTGACCTTTGAGCCGCGTGTGCCGGACCTGGTGGTCTACCTTCAGGCGCCCGTCGATACCCTGCTGTTCCGGATCGCCCGCCGGGGCATTGATTACGAGCAGAAGATTGGTCGCCACTACCTCGAACGCCTTACCGAGGCCTATGCAAGGTTCTTCCACGGGTATGATACGGCGCCCCTGCTGATCGTGAATGCGGCCGTGATTGACCCCGTCCACAATGATGCCCACTTCGGCCTGCTGCTCGAGCAGATCGGGCGGATCCGCAGCGGCCGTCACTTTTTCAATCCCGTTGCATCGGCGTTTGCCTAGGTCCGTATGTACAAGCAGCTGCAACAGCGGGATCTGCCGGAAGCGCCGGTCAACGTCTCCTCGCTCCGTACGATGAAGGCGACCGGTGAGCCGATTGCGTGCCTCACTGCCTACGACACCAGCTTCGCGCTGCTGGTCGACCGGGCAGGTGCAGATCTCGTTCTGGTAGGCGACTCGCTGGGGATGGTCATCCAGGGGCATGACACGACCGTGCCGGTCACCGTACCGGACATCATCTACCACTCGAGGATCGTGCGGCGCGGCCTGTCCCGCGCCTTCCTCGTGGCTGACATGCCCTTCATGAGCTACACGACGCCATCCCAGGCACTGGAAAACGCCGTTCGCCTGATGCAGGAAGGCGCCGCGATGATGGTCAAACTGGAGGGCGGTGCCAGCCAGGTCGGTATCGTCGAACACCTGGCGAGGCACGACATTCCCGTCTGTGCCCATCTGGGGCTCCGACCCCAGTCCGTCCACAAGATCGGCGGGTTCCGGGTACAGGGCCGTGAACAGGCCCAGGCCGAGCGGATGCTGGAAGACGCCGTGGCGCTGGAGCAGGCCGGTGCTGACATCCTCCTGCTGGAGTGCGTGCCGAACGAACTCGGGCAGGCTGTCCGCGATGCCGTAGCCGTGCCGGTGATCGGGATCGGGGCCGGTCCGGGTGTGGACGGCCAGATCCTGGTGCTCTACGACATGCTGGGCATTACCCAGGGCCGCATGCCCCGCTTTGTCCGCAACTTCATGCAGGGTGGCGCGACGATCGCGGAAGCCATGCAGGCCTACGTGCTGGCCGTCAAGGATCGCAGCTACCCGGCGCCTGAACACTGTTTTTCCTGATCTCCTGACCGGACTCCCTGAGGGCCTGCCTGCGTGAAGACCGTGCGCACAATAAAAAGCCTGCGCGAGAACCTCCGCGGCTGGCGGGAGTTCGGCGAGACCGTGGCCCTGGTGCCCACCATGGGCAACCTGCACGCGGGACACATGAGTCTGGTTGCCCGGGCCCGTGCCCAGGCTGACCGCGTCGTTGTCACGGTGTTTGTCAATCCGACGCAATTTGGTCCGGGAGAGGACTACGAGGCCTACCCCCGCACCCTCGACGGAGACCGTCGCCAGCTCACCCGTGCGGGCGTGGACGTGCTGTTCGCCCCGTCAGTGCCCGAAATGTATCCACTGGGCGAGCGGGGCAGCACGGTAGTCTCGGTACCCGGCCTCAACGCGATGCTTTGCGGCGAGTTTCGTCCCGGACACTTTGATGGTGTCGCATCGGTCGTGACACGCCTGTTCGTGCTCGTCCAGCCGGACATTGCCGTGTTCGGCCAGAAGGACTACCAGCAACTCGTGATCATCCGGCGCCTGCAGGCCGACCTGCATCTGCCCGTCACGATCATTGCGGCGGAAACCGTGCGCGACACCGACGGGCTGGCTCTCAGTTCCCGGAACCAGTATCTGGATGTGGCGGGACGGGCCAGCGCACCCGCCATCTACCAAACACTGCTCACCTGCCGGGATCAGCTGGTCGCCGGCGACCGGGACTATGCCCGGCTGGAGGAAGAGGGCGTCCGCACGCTGACCGGCAGCAGCCTCCGGCCGGACTACTTCGTGGTCCGGCGAGCCAGTGACCTTGGCCTGCCATCCCCGGCCGACAGGCAGCTGGTTGTGATGACGGCCGCGCACGTGGGCCGCGCCCGGCTCATCGACAACATCATGGTTGATCTCCAGCGCTGACACCGTGCTCGCGGAGTGCCCACCAGACATGTTCCCGGACCAGCTCTGACGGGTGAGATAGCCGGCTGCGCAGCGCAGTCAGTGTCGCGGTCGTAGACGGCGCATTGCCAAGCGCCACGGCAATGTTCCGAAGCCATCCCAGGTAACCCGGGCGTCGCAGCGCACTGCCTGCCGTGCGGGACGACCATTCAGCCTCGGTCCAGGCAAACAGCGTCGTCAGTCGTTCTGCATCGAGGCCGTGACGGGGTGCGAAGTCCGGCTCCGGACCGGGGCGGGCAAACTTGTTCCAGGGGCACGCCAGCTGGCAGTCGTCGCAGCCAAAGATCCGATTGCCCATGGCCCGCCGGAACTCACCCGGAATCGGCCCCTGGGATTCGATGGTGAAATAGGAAATGCAGCGCCGGGCATCCAGTACATAAGGCGCGATGATGGCCCCGGTGGGGCAGATATCGATGCATGCGCGGCAGCTTCCACAGTGGTCGGTGGCGGCGACATCCGCCGGCAGTGGCAGGTCGGTATAGATCTCACCCAGCAGAAACCAGGATCCTGCGGCGCGATTGATCAGGTTGGTATGCTTGCCTATCCAGCCGAGGCCCGCCGCCTCGGCCAGCGGCTTCTCCATGACCGGGCCGCTATCCACGAAGACCCGGTAGCCATGAGGCGTCCCGGCGGCCGCGATCTGCGCAGCCAGTTTCTGCAGTCGGTTGCGGAGTGTCTTGTGATAGTCCCGGCCCAGAGCGTAGCGCGCGACATAGCCGAGATTCCGGTCTCCCAGTACCTGCAGCGCCGGCGCGGCGGCTGGCTGCAGGTAATCCATGCGGGCCGAGATCACCCGTAGCGTGCCGGGCACCAGTTCGGCCGGCCGTGTGCGGCGACGGCCATGGCGGCTCATGTAGGCGAGTTCGCCGTGCAGGCCGGCCGCCAGCCAGTCATCCAGCCGGGCCTCGGCCGTCGAGAGATCCGTACCGGTGATGCCGATCTGCTGAAAGCCGAGTTCCCTGCCCCAGGCTTTGATCCGGGTTGCCAGTTCGCCTGCATCCGGTAGACACGGAACCACGGGGAGGACCTGCGAGCGGGAACGGGGCGGCAACGGGTAATACAGAGCCGCCAGTATAATGCCGCCCATGTCGCTCCTGTCCCAGGCTGTCTGGACTCCCGCTCAGGTGCGCGCCCTGGATGCCGCTGCGATCAGTCAGCTGGGCATTCCCGCCATCGATCTCATGAACCGGGCAGGACAGGCGGCACTGGCCGCGGCCCACGCGCGCTGGCCGGCCGCCGGACGCTGGCTGGTGCTATGCGGCGCCGGCAACAACGCCGGGGATGGCTATGTGCTGGCCCGCCTGGCGCGGGATGCTGGCCATCACGTGGTGGTAGCAGCACTGCTCGATCCGGCCACGCTCCGGGGCGCGGCCGGCGCGGCGTGGCAGCAATTCAGGGACGCGGGTGGGCGCGTGGTGCCCTTCGCTGCAGAACTGCTTGCGGGGTCCGACCTCGTGGTGGATGCCTTGCTCGGCACCGGGATGTCCAGGGTCGTGGAGGGACAGTTCCGGGCGGTGATCCTGGCCGTGAATGAGGCTGCAGGTTCCGTGCTCGCGCTTGACCTGCCCTCGGGCCTGGATGGCGAAACCGGTCAGCCCCGGGACGTGGCAATACGCGCGGCACTCACGGTGACTTTCGTCGGTCGGAAGCTGGGCCTTTACCTGGGCCGGGGTCCCGACCATGCCGGTCGCGTGGTGCTCGACACCCTGGATCTGCCAGCGGAGGTCGTGGGCCTTGCCGGACTGGCGGGCCGGGCCCCGCTACGGATATTTTCCAGGACTGATCTGCCCCGGGTGTTGCCGGTCCGACGCGCCACCGCCCACAAGGGTGACTTTGGCCATGTACTGGTGATTGGCGGCAACAGCGGCATGGCCGGCGCCGCGGTCCTGGCGGGCGAGGCTGCCTTGCGCGCGGGCGCGGGCCGGGTGACGGTGGCGACCAGGCCCGGCCATGCCGGGCTGATCGCGCTGCAGCGGCCCGAACTGATGACCCATGGCATCAACTCAAGCACTGACCTCCTGCCCCTGCTCGCCCGAGCCACCGTGGTCGCCCTCGGGCCCGGACTGGGACAGGATGACTGGGCCCGGGAGCTGCTGGCCGCGGTGCTGACGGTGAACGACTCGGCACAATGTCCGCTGGTGCTGGATGCCGATGCTCTGAATCTCCTTGCCCATCAGCCGGTCCACCGGCGCCACTGGGTGCTGACGCCGCATCCGGGTGAAGC
>CAYOXI010000018.1:18065-41580 GCA_964407855.1 uncultured Chromatiaceae bacterium | reverse complement strand
AAACGCCGCGCGGCGCTCGGAGTCCGGGGTCGTGACATAGGGAGAGGTAGTCTTTTTTGTTGTTATCGTTATTGGCGGTGACTCTAGCTGTCCGCCGGTCGGGAAACTGTGATCCACGTCAGCGTCCCCGGGAGTTGACTAAATGCCGGCCAGCTCGCCGCATCCGCGGCGGCAGATCCGGCGAGTTTCTGCGGATTCTCGTGACCCGGCGCAATGGTCGCGAACAGGCCGCTTTTGTACGTCGCCGGCCGGCGGCTGTACCTGCTTTGATCGGGTTCCGTCATTCAGCACGCACTGCCGGAGCCCGCCATGCCCTTCCCCAAGCCACACTGCCCCGAGCCACACTGTCACACGTTTTCCCACCGCCTCCCCGCCGCAGCGCTCCTGCTCGCCGCACTGACTGCTGGGCTGATGGGCGGCCTGCGTGGCGCCGCCGCCCAGGCGGCCAGCATCACCCCGGGCAGAACGGCAGCCGAATTTGGTGTCACTGCCACCGGGGCAGCCAGCTACGCCGTGCCGATCACGGTGGCCGCCGGTCGCGGTGGCCTGCGGCCCGACCTGAGCCTGCGCTACCACAGCCAGAGTGGCGATGGCGTGGCGGGCCAGGGATTCAGCCTGGGCGGCCTGTCCCGTATCGGCCGCTGTCCGCTGACACTGGCGGTGGATGGTCGCGTCCAGGGTGTAAGTTTCGGCACCGCCGACCGCTTCTGCCTCGACGGGCTGCCCCTGGTCCTCGTAGCCGGCACCTATGGCGGCGACGGCGCCGAGTACCGTACCGAGGTCGACAGCCTGCAGCGGGTGAGGTCGCGGGGCCGGCAGGGCAACGGCCCCGCCTGGTTTGAGGTCCAGCACCCGGACGGGCTCACCTCGCGCTACGGCCACGGCTTCGGTGCGCAGATCCCCGCTGCCGGCATCGCTGGCGAGGTCAGCGAGTGGGCGCTCAGCCAGGTGACCGACAAGTTTGGTAACGGCATGGTCTTCAGCTGGAGCACCGACCAGGCCACCGGTGAGTCGCTGCCGGCCGAGATCCGCTGGACGACAGACGCCGCCGGCTCCGGTGCCGCGTTCCGTCTGCGCTTCGAGTACGAACTGCGTCCGGTCGACGACCAGCGTTCGGGGCACCGGTGGGGCAGTCACTGGCAGCACCTGAAGCGCCTGTCCCGCATTCGCTATGAGCACGACGCCGGCCAGGGATTTGCGCTCGTGCACCGCTACGAGCTGGGCTATGCAGCCCCGGTTGCCGACGGCAGCCGGCGGAGCCAGCTCGCGACTGTCCAGCAGTGCGGACCGGCCACCTGCCTGCCGGCCACCCGCTTCGAGTGGCAGGACGGCAGCCGCGGCTTCAGGGCGGGTACTGCCGGCCTGACCGACACGCTGGCTGCCGAGGCGCTGCTGGCCGACCACAACGGGGACGGCGCCGTGGATCTCTACCTCCCGATCACGGTCAGCGGCACGACGCGCTGGCACGTTCGCCGGGCGAACCCGGCGGCGGCCAATCCCCTCGGTGGCAGCGCCACGAACACCGGCATCATCCGCTACGGGCCCGCCGTCGTGCTGGACATGGACGGTGACGGGCGCAAGGACCTGCTGACGGTCGGTCCGGGCAATCCCGGCTACTGGCTGCTCTACCGGTCAAACGGTAACGGGGGCTTCCTGCCGGCCATCAGCACGGGGCTGTCCTATGGCGAGGTGTTTTCCGTGCTGCCCATGGACATGGACGGCGATGGCCTCGACGACCTGGTGTATGCCCGCAACTTCATCGTCCGCTTTCGCAAAAGCACCGGCAACGGCTTCGGCCCGGAGCAGACCACGTCGATCAGCCATTCAGGATCCCTGGCACCGTTCCTGGATGCGAACTCACCGGCACCGGACTTCGACGGCGACGGGCGGCAGGATCTCGTGATCCTGCGAAGCGGCCTCAATTTCGGTGCGCCAGCCGCCTACCACGAGGGCTTTCGGTCAACCGGCAGTGATTTCGTAAGCCTGTTTACCGTCAGCACCACCACCGTGATACCCATGGACGTGAACGGCGACGGACTCACCGACCTGGTCTATCGGGACGCCACCCAGGGCTTGATGACCCGGATCAGCACCGGCGACGCACTGGCGGCGCCTGTGGCGACCGGCATCGCGGCGGGCGCGACCACCATCGCGAGGGCGCTGGACCTGGATGGTGACGGCCGTGAGGACCTGATGCGCCAGCTCGACAGCAGCACCTGGCGCGTCCACCTGGCCGGCGGCGATGGCAGCGGGCCGGTGTTCAGCAACACCGATCCGTCCCGCTACGTGGACCTGCCGGCCACACCGGCCACCAACCAGCTGCTGCGCGTGGCCACGACCGATCTCAATGGCGACGGGCTGCCGGATCTCCTCTTCCTCGACGTCAACAAGCGCTGGCACACTCGGATTCACCTGCCGGGGCGGGCCGCGCTGCTGGCCTCCGCCGAGGACGGCCTCGGCAATCGGTGGCAGCCCACGTACCGGCCGCTGGCGGGCTTCGCGGGGTACACCGCGAGTGGCAATGTCGCGGCCGGCGAGCGCCTGGTGCGGGGCGGCCCGCTGCCGGTGGTCAGCGCCTACACGGCCACCGATGGCAGCGGGGCGGATTACAGCCTCAGCTATGCCTACTGGAATGCCCGGACCAGCCGGCTCGGCCGCGGCTTTCTCGGTTTCGAACGCCTGCGGGCAACAGACTCCCGTTACTCAACGCTTTATGGGCTCGGTGTCTACACGGAGTCTGTCTATCGGCAGGACTTTCCCTACATCGGCCTGCCTTCCCGGCTGACCACGGGCCGCAGCGACAACCGCCTGATCAGTGTGGTGAACACCATCTGGAATGCCCATATCAGGCCGACGCTGGCCACTGATGCGGCCGGGGATTATCACTTCGTCCACCCGGTCGCCGAGATCCGGGATGAGCATGAGACCGATCCGGACGGCGGTGCTCTGGGCGAGCTGGTACGGCGTACCACGATTGCGCGCGAATTCGATCTCAACCATGGTCAGCCGGCCCGGGAAACCGTGGTGATCACGGCTCCCGGGTCATCCCAGGTGCTGTCCACCACGACCACCACGAGCTTCGACGAGGCGTTGCGCACCAGCCAGCATTGTCTGGGCCTGCCACTGCGGGTGGACGTCAGCCGCGACAATGGCTCCGGAGCTGCCACGCGGAGTACAGAGTACAGCTGGTCGCCAGTCAGCTGCCGGCAGATCAGCGAGACCAGCCCGGTGGGCGCTCCGGCGGACCAGCGCCTGGTGACCACCCGGTTCTGGAACGGCGCGGGACAGCTGGCGGCGGTCGTGCGGGCCGCGGGTGACAATGGCACTCCGCCTCGCTGGACGGTCTACGGCTACGGCAATGCCAGCGACCGCCCCGTGAGCGAGTCAGCCATCACCGTCCAGGACGGCAATCCCACGGTGTACTTCAACTGGAATCTCGCCCTTGAGGTGGAAGCCAGCCGGACTTCGGCCCGGGGCCTGGTCACCAGCTGGAGCCATGATGAGTTCGGCCGGCTGCTGGCGGAGAATCGCGCGGACGGACCGGCCAGCAGCTGGAGCTATGCGCCCTGTGGGGCCGACTGCTTCGTGCCGACAGCCCGCTACCAGGTCCGGACGGCCCGCTCTGATGGCTTCGAGTCCCGCACGCTCCACGATCGCTGGGGCCGGACGGTCGCCACCGAATCTGCCCTGACGGGCGGGCAGGCGAGTCGTCAGGAAATGGTTTTTGATTCCCTGGGACGACTGCACCAGGAAACCGTGCCCTACGTCAGCGGTGAGACCCGGTACTGGGTGACCCACAGCTACGACGTGGCCGGGCAGAAGCGCCGCGAAGAACGACCGGCCGGGGCAGCGGGTGGCACCGCCACCAGTCGCTGGAACACTAACCGGCTGACTGTCACGCTGCACGACCCTGAGGAGCGGGTCACCACCCGCACCCTGGACCCGGAAGGGCGACCACTCACCGTCAGCTCCACAGCGGGCGGCACTGCAAGCTATGCCTGGTCACCCTTCGGCGAACTCACGCGCATCACCGATGCCAACGGCGGCGTTACCACCCTCGGCTACGACGGGCGCGGACTGCCCGTGCTGGTGGACTCGCCGGACGCGGGCCGGCGCTCGTCCCGCTACAACGCCTTTGGCGAGCTGGTCAGCCAGACGGATGCAGCCTCGCCGGCCAGCACCGTGACTTTCGGCTACGACCAGCTGGGCCGGCTGGTCCAGCGCAATGATTCCGGACAGGGCACCACGGCCTGGGAGTTCCACACGGCCAGCGGCCCCCTGCTCGGGCTCCCCCGCCGGGTTACGGCCAGTGTCAGCGGCAGCCCCGGTGGCTTCGTGGAGCAGTACGGCTACGACAACCTGGGCCGCCGCACGGGGGTGAACACCACCGTGGATGGCGCGACTTACCTCACCGAGTACGCCTGGGACAATCTGGGGCGTGTCACGGGCATGGTTTACCCCACCGCTGCCTTTGGTGGCCGTATGAACCTGCGCTACCGCTATGACGGCCGGGGCTTCCTGAACGGCATTGACCAGGACCTGAGTGGCGGTGCCGGCTGGTGGCTGCGTCTTTACGAGCTGCGCGCCCAGGATGCGCTGGGCCGGGCGCGCCACGTGCGCCTTGGCGACTACAACATGATTGACGAACAGCGTGACTTTGACCGGGCAACGACGCGACTCACGGCGATCCGGACCGGTCCGGCCCAGGACAGCAGCCTGCAGAACCAGGCCTACGTGTGGGACCGGACCGGCAACCTGCTGCGACGCCAGGAACTGAACCTGGGCGTGACAGAGGAGTTCAGCTACGACGGGGTGAACCGACTCACCAGCGCCCGGCTCAACGGCACCCTCACCCTGGCGGTCAGCTACGATGCCGGCGGCCGGATCCGCAGCAAGTCCGATGTGGGCACCTACAGCTATGGCGGCAGCCAGCCTGGCGCTGTCACCGGCATTGCGGGTGGCCCGCGCGGGACCCAGGCTTTTGCCTACGATGAGAACGGCAGCATGATCCAGCGCAATGGCAAGGCCATCACCTGGTACCCGTTCCAGTTACCGAGGCGGGTCGATCATGGCGCCGGCAACCACAGCGAGTTCGCCTACGGCCCCGACCGGGCCCGGTTGCGCCAGGTCACCAAGACCGGTACCAGCACGCTCACCACCTGGTACGTGGGACCACACTTCGAGGTGGAGCAGACTGGCGGCAGTCGCCGCTACCGCTCCACCGTCTTTGCCAATGGCGAGGCGATCTATTCCCAGGTCGAGGGGGAGAGCCCGGCCCGCTACGACGGCTACTTTCTGCACCGCGATCACCTGGGCAGCGTAACGACCCTGTCCCGCATGGTCGGCACCGGGCCGCAGACCCACGTGCAGCGCTTCGATGCTTTCGGCAAGCGGCGCAACGTGAACTGGACGGCGGATCCCGGTGACTCGCGGGCGAGTGACGCGCACTTCAGCGAACGGGGCTTTACCGGCCACGAGCACCTCGACACCGTCCGCCTCATCCATATGAATGGCCGCGTCCAGGATCCGGTGCTGGGCACCATGCTTTCGCCGGACCCGCTGCTCGGCAACCTGCTCAATCCCCAGACACTCAACCGCTACAGCTATGTAGCCAACAATCCGCTGGCCCTGGTGGATCCGAGTGGCTATTTTTTCAGCCGTGTCTTCAAGTTTGTGCGGCGCCTGGTGAGCAGCATCGCCAGCTTCGTCCGACGGCTGGTGGACAACTGGGGACGGGAGATCGTCGCGGCCGTCGCCGGCTACTACACGGGGGGCCTCGTCAGCTCGGCCTATACGGCCGGGGCAGCCACCGCTACCTCGGCCGCGGCCGGCTCCACCCTCGGCGCCATCGCGGGCGGCGCGGTGGCCGGTGGCATCATCACCGGTGATGTGCGCGGCGTGATCCTGGGTGGCATTTCCGGCGGTGCCTTTTCGGCAGTCGGTGCCTTCCATGGCCAGCAGTGGACCCTGGGGCGCGTGGTCAATTCCGGCCTGGTGGGTGGCACCCTGAGCCACACGGTGGGTGGCGACTTCGGCAAGGGCTTTGTGCTGGCGGGTGGTGCAGCCGGGCTGGCCTGGGGGTACGATCGGGTGGTGAACTACCAGGCCACATGGGAACCCGGCGCCGATGCTGTGCCCAAAGACCGCTACGACATGCCGCGGCAAGGCCCAAACAATTTCGGCACGGCTCAGCGTGTCATCGACCCTAATTCCTGGACCGGCGAAGGCGGACGCATAAGCCGCTTCATGAACCGCATTCCGGGCATGAACGCCATCGCCGGGATGCACGACGTCTTCCAGGTGCGCCTCGACCAGCTGGGTGGCGACCGCTTCGGCACGGTACTCCGCTCCGGGCTCAATTTTCCGGGCATGCCGGTGGCCGCGGCGCTCACCTATCCGGCACTGATGCAGGGCGCGCCGGCCGTTGTCATTGCGGCCGACGACCCGTGACCAGCGAAGCGCGAAGAGGGAGAGCAGCATGACAAGCTTGCGCCTGTGGCTCTGCACGGCCCTGCTCACAGCCAGCCTGGCGACGTTGACAGCCTGCGTGTCCCAGATCCCGCGACTCACGGACTATGCTGATTCGATTGTCGGCCGGCCGATCGCTGAATTGCAGGAACGGGAGGCTCAGCCCCAGAGCTACTCCTCCTGGCGGGGGCGGCCCCCACGCGAATACGCCCTGCCCAGTGGCAACTGGGTGCATGTGCATCCCGACCGGGACAACTGCGACGTGCATTTTGAGGTGAACCCTGACGGTATTGTCGTCGGCTACACACTGGAAGGCACCGGTTGCCGTTACCAGTAAGGAGAAAGCCCATGCAGGGGATGCTCCCGCGCTTGGTCGTGCTGACCGCCCTGCTGACGGTCAGCCTCGCGACGCTGACAGCGTGCGTTTCCCAGATCCCGCGGCTCAAGGACTGGGCCGACGCGAATGTGGGGCTGCCGATCGCAGAATTGCAGGCCATGGAAGCCCAGCCCCAGAGCTACTCTTCCTGGCGGGGACGCCCCCCACGCCAGTACCCCCTTCCCGGCGGCAACTGGGTTCACGTGCATCCCGACCGGGACAACTGCGACGTGCATTTTGAGGTGAACCCTGACGGCATAGTGGTCGGCTACACGCTTCAGGGCACGGGCTGCCGCTATCAGTAAGGAGAAAACCATGCGGGGGACGCTCCCGACCGTGGTCGTGCTGACCGCCCTGCTGACCGGCTGTACCGGCATCGGCTACGTCAGCACAGGTGATCCGTGGAAGAAGCTGGGCCAGGCGCAGGCGCTGGTCGCCGAGGACCGCCTGCTGCTCGCTGAGGATGTCATCGGCCAGGCGATGGAGCGGTTCAGGCAATCCGGAGATATAGAAGGCATGGCGGAGGCCCATCATGCCTACGGCAACCTGTACAAGAACGACCTCTATCAGAACGGCCGTTGGACCTCACAGTTCCAGAAGCTCGGCACCTGGGACGGCAGCTACCAGAAGTCCATCGACCAATTTTCCGCGGCCGGCAAGCTGTTTGCGGAAGCCGGTGACGAGATCGGCGTGGTCAAAAGCCTGATCGGCACCGGCAATGCCCATGGACTGCGCGGCGAGCGGGAAGCGGCGTGTGAACACTACCTCGAGGCGCGGCGCCGCCATCGGCAGGCAATCGACAGTGGCCAGCCCCTGCGCGACCACCCGATCCTGACGGGCTACCCGGACATCGAAACGCTGCTGCAGGGTTTTATTGCAGATGCCAACTGCAAGCAGGGCTGATCTTTGCGCTCGCAGGATACCGATTTTCGCGCGAGCGAGAAGGCCCGCCGGGCCGCCCTCAACCCTTCTTCGCCGGCCTTATGTCATTGATGCCCCAGGCCTCGAGCATCCGCTCGAAGGACCAGCGCGGGTGAATTCTCTCGAGGTCGGCGAGGTCTTCGTTGCTGGCAAAATCGTAGGCATTGCCATCGTCCGTGTACCACTGGGCGTAGCGCAGCGGGTAGACCACCTCGTCGGTGAAGATCGTAAGCATCTTCATCACCCACAGCGGAAACTGGCGGTACCTGAACCGCGTGCCGTGGCGGTTGCCCTGTTCCGCGAGCGCGACCAGTTCATGGCCCGTATGGGCGGACGAGGCGATGGAGAAATCCTGGTTGGCAAAGACCTCCGGGTATTCGAAACAGGTACCCGCCCACTTGCCGACGTCGCGTACGTCAATCCAGTTCACCATGATGTGCGGGTCCGTGACCCCCGGCAGGTTGCCCTCGCGGATCATGGTCCGGGACAGCTTCGAGTCGCCGCGGAACTGCGTCTCGACAGTTTCGTAGTCGACCCGGTGCATTGCGTAGTAGTAGGCCGGCCGGTGGATGCAGGTGACGTTGATGCCCTGCGCGCGCAGGAAATCCGAGACCCGCAGCTTCTGGTGGATCCACCAGGGAACCGGCGGCGCGTCGTCGGCGAGCGCCGTGACCTTGTCGGTCGGGAAGATCAGCGTGATCACATGGTTCACGGACGGGTTGGCCCGGAGCGCACCGAGGGTGGCCAGTACCTGCCGCATCACCGCCAGTCGGCCACCCACCGGGTCGTTGCCGTGGTTGGTTATCTTGCCGGCCTTGCTCGTATTGGCGGTGAAGTACAGCACTGCCCCCGAGCAGCCGGCAAAGGCCTTCGTCAGCGCCTCCTCCGAGTTCATGTCCACGCCGGACTGCAGCGTGAGCAGTCCGGGATGGGACGCCTCGGTTCTTGCCAGCAGTGACTCGAGCCGGGCCGCGGCCTGGGTGCCCGGCGTGCGATACAGGGCCCGGACGCGGAACTTCTGCGTCTTCGTCAGTTCATCGACGATTGCGTAACACTCCCAGCCGGTGGCGCAGGTCACCGCAATCAGCGGTCGCTGCTCCAGTGGCAGTTCGGCCGGTGGGTTCCGGGCGCGCTCAGCGCGGATCCGCAGGACGGCTTCCACGAGGCGCTGGTTCTTTGCCCGGATGGCCTGTTGCGCCATCCGGACGGCGGTATCCCTGTTCATCTGGTCCCGACTCCCTGCATGAATCTGCCGGCCTGTGCCGCCATTGGCTAGCCGCGTTCCTTGTTGAGCACGACGAGGAATTCCGGGGTGACCTCGGCGACACCGCGGGCCCGCGCCTGCCGCACGATACCCTCCAGCACCTGCCGCAGGAAGGGTCGGGGAATGCCCGTGAGCTGCTTCGAGGCGTCCAGCGTGAAACGCACGTCATCGTCGATCCGGTTGGCTTCGTAGTGCACCACCTCATGCCGGGCGCCGAGGTCCGGAATCGGCAGCTTGTAGGCCGGCTGCGTCTCGCCGAACCAGAAGGTAGCCCCGCCCCGGAAGCCGTAAGTCAGGGGCACGCGGGGCATCCGGTCGCCGCTGCCATCGATCTGGCTCTTCCAGTGCTCCTTGACGAGGATGTTGTCGATATTGAGTAGCAGGTGCGCCGAGGTCGAATCCCGCAGGATCGGGTTCTCCTCGGTACGGGCCACGTCCAGCGTGCATTCGAAGACCTGGTAGGCCTCGCTGATGATCTGCGGCAGGCCCGGACCTGTCCGGCCGGGCGTCGGGCTGTCGATCAGCTTGAAGGTGTTGTAGGCCATCTTCTCTGCGGGTGTCTGCCCGGGATAGCCGAACTTCAGGATGGTCTCGATCTGCTCCCGGTCGTACTCGACGAAATTCAGCGCGCACTTCAGTGTCCGGCGCACGTTGGTGACGGTGTTGGAACTCCGCCGGCTGATCACCATCCACGAGCGCCGCTTGATCACCTCGAAGGGGAAACTGAGCTGGTAGGGGCCGATGCTGGTGATGCCGGCTTCGTCCACCGAGGTGATCAGCGCAAAGGACGAGCCGTAGAAGGCGCTCGACTGGTACCAGTTGTCCCGCGGCGGGCTGGCGACGAAGCGGTCAGCGGCGGGCTCAGGCGGCATTGTGCTCAATGGCTGCTGCCGGCGGCGTGCAGCGCGGGCACCACGCGCTCGCCGATAACGCGGATGGCCCCCGCCTGATCGTCATGCAGCTTCAGCGCCACCTCCTGCAGGCCGAGCCGGCCGAGGACAAGCAGGCCTTCGATGTGTTGCTCAAGGTCGTCGGGTGTGCCGGCCAGGCTCAGGTTTTCCACCAGTTTCTCCAGGATTTCCTCGGGTACACCCGGGACGACATCCGTCCGGTTCTTGTAGGCCTTGAAGAAGGCGTTGCGCTTGCTGTCCACCAGCTGGCACTCCTCTGCGCTCAGGAATTCGTCCAGGTACCAGGGATCCAGCATGCCGCGGAGCGCGAGCTGCTGACGCGCCTCGGCTACGGACTGCGCCCGTTCCGGCTTGATGTGCCACGCGACCAGGCCGCTGATCGTGACGTCCTGCCGGCTGCGCCCGGCCTCCGCCAGATAGCCGTCGAGCATGGTCATGCTGCTGGCGAAGCGGCCGGGCAGCGGATCACCCACCATGATGTAGTCGGCCACGCGGGCGGACATGCGCATCATCTGTTGCTTGTTGGCGCCCACGTAGACATGGGGCGGCGTATCGGTGGCCCAGGTGGGCTGGTAGTTCCAGACCTGGAAGATCTTGCCCGGGTAGTTAAGCGGCTTCGCGGGCCCGGCAGCCTTGACCACCTCGACGGTCTCCCGCACCCGCCCCACCATGCGTTCCACGCCCATGCCCATCGCGGCGTTCACGCCGGTGGGTCCGCCGATCAGGATGTTGGCGCGGCCCCCGCAAAGCTCATTGAGCGTCGCGATGGCCTTGGCGGTCTTGAAGGGGTGCTGCTCGTAGGCCGTCACTACCAGCGGGCCGAGCCGGATGCGCGTTGACGCAAGGGCCAGCGGCGCCAGGGTCAGGAAGGGATCGCGGGACGACGGGTAGTTTGAACTCCAGACGGCATCAATGCCGAGGCTCTCGGCCAGCAGGCCGAGCTCGCAAACCTCCCGGGGCGAGGTGTCCGGCGACAGGATGACGTGGACCTTCACAGGATGGGTGTGTCCAGCCAGGCGCGAACATCCCGGCCGATCCCGGGACCGGCTTCCTCGACCGCCATGTGGCCCACGCCGGGATAGCTGATGAAGGTCAGCGAGGGCACATTCTCGAGCATGTGCCGGAACTCGGCCGCCTGCCCGAAGACCGCCGTGGTGTTGGCCTCGCCCCAGAGCAGCAGCACGGGCGCGCGGATGGCACGCACCAGCCCCTCGATATCGCCTGCCTCGTACTGGGACAGCCGGTCGAGCTGCGCCTCGCGCTGGCCTTCCCGCATCCAGAAGTCGTACCAGCGGTCGACCAGTTCCTCCGGCAGCTTCGTCGGGTCGCCGAAACCGCTGCGGAGCATGAACTCGGGCAGGGCCCGGGGCATGATGTACTTGAGCACGTAGCCAGCGCGGGGAACGGTACCGCGCTCCATCCTTTCCTTGCCCTCCAGCGAGCCGGGGCTGAGCAGGATCAGCCGCTCGACACGCTCCGGGTTGGCTGCGCTGTAGTGGATGGCGACCGTTCCGCCCAGCGAGGTGCCGGCCAGCGTAGCCTTTTCGATGCCGAGCGCATCGATGAAGGCGCTGGTCAGCGCCAATGTGCGGGGCAGCGTGTAGTCGCCAGTGGGATCCGGGCCGGTGAGCCCGTGGCTGGTCATGTCCACACGCACGACCCGGTAGCTGTCCTTGAGGGCCTCCACCCACGGATCCCAGTCGATGAGGTTGGAAAAATTGGCGTGCAAGAGCACCACGACGGGGCCCTGGCCCTCATCCCGGTAGTGCATCCGGACGCCATCAACGTTGATGAAGCGGGACGCGGGCCCGGCGTAGCGGGCCTCCAGCTCAGCGGCAGGAATGTCCCGGTAAACCCAGAGGGCGATGGCCAGCGCGACCAGACCGGCCAGGGCCAGCACCCCGAAGCCCCGGAGAATGAAACGTCCCACGGTCATGTAACGACGAACTCCCCACTGCCTGTGCGCAGCCTAGTTGGCCGGTCCGGAACCGGTCTGTAACAAAGTGTATCCCTGGCACAGCCCGGCGACCCGCTGGGCCATAATCCGCAGCCGCTGGTGACCTCCCGGCGGACAAGGCAACGATAGAGTACTTCGAGAGGCCGGTCCGCGGGGGCGGCGCCACCCTGCAGGAATGTCAGTGCCGACCAACAATGCTAGCCTTCGGCCGGGCCGGCAAGACCGGTTATCATGAGCGGGGAGCAGCGATGCGTACAGTGGGCAGATTGGCGGGCGTGGTGCTGGGTGGGCTGCTGGCTGTCACGGTCCAGGCGGCGGACGCGCCGCGCAAGGTCGGTGTGCTGTTCGTGGTGCACGGCGGCTCCGAGGAAAACGACCTCGGCAACACCTTTGACAACTCCCTGCAGTTCTTCCAGTACGACCCGAACAACGTGCTCTTCCAGCGCGTGATCTGGAACCCGAAGGCCTGGCCTGGCGTGGTCCGGGCCGACGACAGCCAGGACTATGCCAACGCCTCTACCCAGTACAAGAAGTACGCCTTCCAGAATGCCCGCATCGGTGGCGCGGATCCGGCTCCGGACATCTCTGACCGCCAGTTCGAGGAAATGACGCGCCAGCTCGAGGCACGGGGCCGGGAACTGGGCATCGAGTTCGTCACGGACATCGCCCACTGGCTGGGTTCCCAGACCTATATCCACCGGCTGCCCTGGCCGCGCTGGCTGTACGGCCCACAGGTAGCCGGCGGCAGCCCGCTGACCTACTGCGGCAGCGAGAAGGACGACGGGCCGTGGCCCCACTGCAACCCGCAGCGCTACAACGTGGATGGCCCGGGCGAGCGCCTGCTGAAGCGCGGGGCGGAGGAACTGATCATGGTGGACCTGACCACCTCCGGCGTGCGCTTCTGGAAGACCTACGATGTGGTCACCATGACCCGCCGGATGGTGGACGACTGGAACCGCCGCAACAACACGACCGTGCGGGTACGCTGGGTGAACGACCCCACGGACCTGATGCGGGAGAGCTATCCCACCGACCCGCCCAACTGGACGCGCGCACTCGGCGAGCCCCGGGTGAACCCGCAGGTGCCACTCGAGGGTCGTCCCAACCCGCTGATCGAGGACCCGCTGCTCATCAACAGCATGGTGGATGGCATCGCCGCGAGCTTCAATCCGGCAGTCAGCCTCGCCAGCACGGCGGTGCTGATCGTCAATCACTCGATCCGGGACGGCAACCAGGCCTTCGACCCCAAGGTGAATGACACCATCGAGATGGACAGCCTGGTCAAGGCCGAACTGCTGCGCCGCTATCCGGAACTGAAGGCCGACAACATCCTCGGCAGCTGGATGGGCCGCCGGGTGCCCAATGCGGCTATTCCGGCACGCCGGCCGGGCGACACCGGCCTGGAGCGCTCCCGGGAGATGCGCGGCGAAAGCCTCGGCGATGCGTGGCTGTACCTCAGCGACCGGCAGTTTCCGGGCGGCGATCATGGCTACCTCTACTGGGATGCGCTGGACCTGCTGCGCCAGCGCGATGTCGGCCACATCGTCATCGCCTTCACCCAGATCGTGACCGACAGCGTGCTCAATCTCGTTGAACTGCCGAACCAGATCGCGAAGGAGATCGGCTGGAAGACCTGGCTGCGCGCCGGCTCTCTGGACTTCAGCACTTATCCGGAAGTCGGGCATCCCTTCGCCGACTACTGGGGCATGTGGGTCAATACCATGTGCCGGGTGGAAAACGGCCCCCCCGGCGCGACCGAACCCTGCTGCCTGAAGATGGGTGGTTGCGGCGATGATCGCCCCTACCCGCCGCCGCGGCAGACCCCCCTCAACGAGGCCCGACAGGATACCGATCCTTCGCTGGCCTTTGACGTCGCTGCCTATGGCCACCTGGGCTATGACCCGGGGCGCGGCGCGCCCAGTGACGAACGCCCGGTGCAGGGCCAGTACCGCGGCACCTGGGAACTGTGGCGACCACCCAATACGGACCCCCGGATTGGCGAGCTGCTCGCCAGCCAGGTGGTTGCGCTGCTGAAAGCGGAGGACCAGCGATGAACAGCCGTAACGGCCTCACCCGGCGGCAGCTGCTCCGGAGCGCCGCAGCACTAACGCCGGTGGCTGTCCTGGCCGGGTGCGCAGCGACGCCGCCGCCAGCACCTGAGGTCGGCGTGCTGAAGGAGCTGCGCGCCGAGGATCCGGTGGCCCGCAGCCTGCTCTACGTGCCCGACACCCGCCAGGTGCCGGCCGATCACCCGCTGGCCGCCCGGCATGAGCCCGGCCAGCGCTGCGCCGGCTGCATCCACGTCCGCGGAAGCGCCGGTGACGAGTGGCGCCCCTGCCCGGTGTTCCCGGCCCGGCTGGTGAACGCCAACGGCTGGTGCAGCGTCTGGGCACCGGGTTGAGGCGGGCGCGATGAGCACTCCACCAGCGCGCCTGGGACCGATCGAACTCGCCCCCGGGGTGACCCGGGGCCATCTGCTGTGCTTCCTGTTTGCGTCCTTCGTCACCATCGGCCTGTTCACCTACCTGACGCTGCTGACGCCTTACCTGCTCAACGTCAATCTGGGGCTCCCTGAGGAAGGTCAGGGTCAGGCCTCCGGGCTGCTGCAGTTCTGGCAGGAAATCATCATCCTGCTGTGCATCGGCTGGTGGGGCGCGATGTCCGACCGGGTGGGGCGGCGCATCGTCTTTATCGCCGGCTTTGCGATCCTGAGCGTGGCCTACGCGCTCTATGCCTTTGCCGGCTCGCTGACGGAGCTGGTGGCCTACCGGCTGATCTACGGGGTAGGCCTGGCCGCGGCCTCGGCCATGCTGGCAACGGTACTCGCCGACTACCCGGCAGAGCGCTCCCGGGGCACGCTGATTGGCATCTCCTTCCTGCTCAACGGTCTGGGCTCGGTATTCTTTTTCGTTGTGCTGTCCAAGCTGCCCGGCCTCTATGCGAGCCAGGGCGCCAGCGAACTATGGGCCGGTCGGCTCTCCTACCTGTCGGTGGCGGCGATCGCCCTGCTCAGCGCAGTGGTGATGCTGGGCCTGCAGCCAGGTGTGCCGGCCAGGCGTACCGAGAAGCCGCCCATCGCCCGGTTGCTGATGGAGGGCCTGCGGGCGGCCCGCAATCCGCGGATTGCCCTGGCTTATGGCAGCGC
Organism: uncultured Chromatiaceae bacterium; assembly: GCA_964407855.1. GTDB lineage: Bacteria > Pseudomonadota > Gammaproteobacteria > Steroidobacterales > SHZI01. The sequence continues at coordinate 26,538 of CAYOXI010000018.1, read as the reverse complement.
CTTTGCGGCCCGGGCCGACCTCGCGATGGTGACCCTGTTCCTGTCCCTGTGGGTAGTCCAGCAGGGCACCTCGACCGGTCTGACCTCGGTGCAGGCAGCGGCAGCAGGCGGCCTCGCGATCGGCGTCTCCCAGGGCGTGGCCACGCTGTTTGCGCCGGTGCTTGGCGTGCTGGCCGACCGCCTCAATCGGGTCACCGTGATGATGATCGCCTTTGGCATAGCTGCGGTGGGCTATGGCTGGATCGGGATCACGGATGACTTCCTGAGCGTCGGCCTGCACAACCTGCCGGCGCTGATCCTGCTGGGCATGGGCCTGTCCGGCGCGATCCTTGGCTCGACGCTGCTGCTCGGCCAGGAGGCGCCGGCGGAACTGCGCGGCTCGATCTTCGGCCTGCAGGCCTTCTGCGGCGCAGTTGGCATCCTGGTGATCTCGGCCGGCGGCGGGTGGCTGTTCGACAACATCGGCCCCCACGCGCCGTTCATCGCGATGGCGATCGCCAATGGCGGCATCTTCCTCTGGTCCACCCTGGTCCGGATCTTTGCGCCGGGGGCTACTGGCCGGCCGGCTCCGGTCGTCGCAGCTCACTGAGCTTGCCGCGCTGCACGGCCGGCCGCGCGGCCACCTGCGCGGACCAGCGCTGCACATGGGCGTAGGACTGCACGTCCAGGAACTCACCGACCCCATACAGTGAACCGCCCGCGAGTTGCCCGTACCAGGGCCAGATGGCGATGTCGGCAATGGAATACGCTTCGCCCGCCATGAACTCATTGCCGGCCAGATGGCGGTCCAGTACATCCAGCTGCCGCTTCACTTCCATCGCGTAACGGTCGATGGCGTATTCAATCTTCAGCGGCGCATAGGCATAGAAATGACCGAGGCCGCCGCCCAGAAAGGGCGTGCTGCCCATCTGCCAGAACAGCCAGCTGAGCGCTTCGGCGCGCTGCCGGGGTTCGCGGGGCAGCAGGCTGCCGAACTTCTCGGCGAGATAGAGCAGGATCGCACCGGATTCAAAGACCCGCGTCGGCGGGCTGGTGCCACGGTCGAGCAGCGCCGGAATCTTCGAGTTGGGATTGACGGCGACGAAGCCGCTGCCGAACTGGTCACCGGCCCCGATGTCGATCCGCCACCCGTCGTAGGCCGCCGCGTGCCCCAGGGCGAGGAGTTCCTCCAGCATCACCGTGACCTTCACCCCGTTCGGGGTGCCCAGCGAGTAGAGCTGCAGGGGATGCGGCCCGACGGGCAGCTCGCGGTCGTGGGTTGCGCCGGCCACCGGCCGGTTGGTGGCGGCAAAGCGCCCGCCATTTTCCTTGTTCCAGGTCCAGACGCGGGGTGGGATGTAGGCGCTGTCGGTCATCGGGATTTTCCAGGCGGCCCGGGACGGGCCTCCTATTAGGTGCGCCGGAGCCCCCGCCATGCAAGCGGCTGCGGACCCGGCTGCACCCCGCTACACTCCCCCGGTGACCTCTATCGACGCCCCCACGCTGATTTTCATCGCTGTTGCGCTGCTGGCCGGCGCGCTGCTTGGCTGGTGGCTGGCCGCCCGGACCGGACGGGAGCGGCTCGCGGCCGAACTGCGGGTGGCGGCTGCCGAAGCGGAGAGTGCCCTGTCGGTGCAGACCGAGCGCGCACGGAACCTGGAGCAACAGCGCGCTGATTCGCGGACGGCGCTGGTCAACGCGGAGCGTCAGGCGGCGGAGCAGAACACGCTGATACGGGAGCAGGCCAGCAGGATCACCGGACTTGAGACGGAGCTGGCAGCCACGGTCCGGCTGCAGGCGGAGAACGAGGTCCGTCTGCAGGCCAGGCTGGCGGAGGCCGAGGCGCGCAATACGGATATCTTCAAGTCCGTCGCCGCGGAAATCCTGGATGAGAAGACGGCAAAGTTCACCGAGACCAACCAGACGAGACTCACCGAGATCCTCGATCCCTTCCGGGAGCGGCTGAAGGAACTCCAGAAGCGCATCGAAGACAACCAGCTTGCCGAGGCCACCGAGCGCCGTTCCCTCAAGGAAGAACTGAAGCGCCTGATGGATCTCAACCAGCAGGTGAGCCTGGAGGCGCACAACCTCACCACGGCGCTGAAGGGGCAGGCCAAGACCCAGGGCAACTGGGGCGAGATGATCCTGGAGACGGTGCTGGGTGCCGCGGGCCTCGCCCGTGGCCGGGAATACGTCGTGCAGGACAGCCGCCGCAACGAGGACGGGGACCGGCAGCAGCCCGACGTGGTGATCAACCTGCCGGACAACCGGCATCTGGTGGTGGACTCCAAGGTGTCGCTGGTGGCCTTCGAGCGCTACGCCAATGCGCCGGACGACGAGGCCCGGGAGACGGCGCTGGCGGAGCACGTCCAGTCGGTACGCAGCCACGTGAAGTTACTCAGCGACAAGGACTACCCGGCGCTCTACGGCCTCGGTTCACTGGATTTCGTGCTGCTGTTCGTGCCCATTGAGCCGGCCTTCTTTGCAGCGGTCCAGGGCGATCCGGGTCTGTACCAGTACGCCTGGAAGAAGAACATCGTGCTCGTCAGCCCCACCACGCTGATGGCCACTGCGCGGGTCGTCGAGAATGTGTGGCGCCTGGAGCGCCAGAACCGCAACGCACTGCTGATTGCGCAGGAAGCCGGCAAGATGTACGACAAGTTTGTCGGTTTTTGTGATGAGTTGCAGAAGGTCGAGAAAGGCCTGCAGGGTGCGGGCAAGGCCCTCGACGATGCCGTGCGCAAGCTGCACACGGGCAAGGGCAATCTCGTGGGACGCGCGCTCAAGCTGCAGCACCTGGGTGCCACGGCCAACAAGGCGCTGCCACCCGCACTCACGAACCAGATTGATCCGCTGGACGATGACCCGGACACCGCGCCGTCGCCGCCGGATCCAGATGCCGACCCGGCGCTCCGGCACTGAGGAATGTCAGCAGGCGCTCCCGCCTCCGGCGGCCTCGAAGTCCGGGCGCTGTGCAAACGCTACGGTGATCGCCTGATCCTTGACCGGCTGGCCCTGCAGGTGCAGCCCGGCGAACTCGTGGCCGTGGTGGGCGAGTCTGGCTCCGGCAAGTCCACGCTGCTCAACCTCATTGCCGGCCTCGACACGCCCGACAGCGGCGAGGTGCTGGTAGCCGGCCAGGACCTCGCCGCTCTGGATGACGATGCCCGCACAGTCCTGCGGCGGGAGAAGCTGGGCTTTGTGTTCCAGTCCTTTCATATCCTGCCCCACCTGTCCGTCGGCCAGAACGTGGAGCTGCCACTCGTACTGCTCGGCGTCGCTGTCGGTGAGCGCAGCGTGCGCACCGCGGAGCTGCTGGCCGCGGTGGGCCTCGGCAACCGGGGCGACAGCCTGTCCCGGGAACTGTCCGGCGGCGAACTGCAGCGGGTTGCGATCGCCCGCGCCCTGATTCACCAGCCGGCCCTGGTGCTGGCCGACGAGCCCACCGGCAACCTGGACCCGGAGACCGCCGTCACCATGCTCAGCCTGCTGGCCAGCGAGATCCGCCGCCGCTCGGCGGCCGGCGTGCTGGTGACCCACTCCCGGGCCGCCGCCGCACTGGCCGACCGGGTGCTGGTGCTGGAGCACGGGCGGTTGCAGGCGCGGGGCCAGGCATGACCATGCCGATCGCCACGCAGCCCCGATCGGTCTGCAGACGCCGGGTGCAGCCCTCGGGGCCTGCGCAAATGGCCCGCGGCCAGGCTCAGGGCCGGGTGTCCACCAGGCTGTCGGCAGGTCCCCTTGTGGTGTAGAGGAAAACTGAGCTAGCTGCCTTAAGCGACTGCTTCTGCACAGGCTTCGGCGAGGCCCGCGAGGTTTGTTGCTCCAGGCCAACATGGCCGAAGAAACACCAATGCAATCAGACCTTTGACATAAGTGCCGGAGAACTGTACATGCGACGTGCCGCACAGTTGTGCTGCCGCCCGGTGCGTAGCCTTTCGCTACGACAAGGGCAAACTCGTCGAAAGGCGGGGACGCAAAGCCACCGGTCTACCGGGTCCGTTAAAGGATCCCATGACAGCGGGGTTGCCGACATGGATGTTCGCAGGAACCGACCGGTGAGGTTTGCCGGGCGTTTAAGCCCTGAGTCATCCAGCGCTGCGCGCCGCGCGCAGCTGCGTCCCCTTCGTTCGCCGGGTTCCGATACGCGCCACAGGCACGGGGAATTCGACGCATGGTATTTAGGGGCACTTTCCGCAACCTCGCGGTGACGCTGATCGTCGCCGTGGCCACCACGGGCTGCTTCGACAGCAGCAACGATTCCACCGCAGTGGTCAATGCGGCGCCGCAGATCCAGATATCGTCCACCGAGCTGTCGGTGATCGCCGGGCAGACGATAACGGTGACCCCGATGGCCAGCGATCCCGACGGCGATCAGCTGACCTTCTCGATCACGGGCAAGCCGGTCTGGGCAAACTTCGACGTGATGAACGGAATGCTGTGGGGCACACCCGCTGCAGGCCAGGTCGGTACCAACGACGGCATCGTGATCAGCGTCTCCGACGGGAAGAGCACTACGACTGGTCCAATGCTGCGCATCGTCGTGCTGGCGAGTGGGAGTGCGAACACCACGCCGACTCCGCCGCCCCCGGCGCCGGCGCCGACTCCGACTCCGACGCCGACTCCGACTCCGACTCCGACTCCGCCGCCCCCGGCGCCGACTCCCCCACCCAACAGCCCGCCGTCGATCAGCGGCACGCCGGCCACAAGCGTTGTGGCGGGGCTGGCGTACTCCTTCACGCCCTCGGCTGCCGACCCGGATGGCCAGTCCCTCACCTTCAGCATTGCGAACCTGCCATCCTGGGCGACGTTCAACAAGACGACCGGCCGTCTTGCGGGTACGCCGAACGCCAGCCATGTGCGGACCTATGGCAACGTCGTCATCAGCGTGAGTGACGGTCAGGCGAGCGCGTCGCTCGCAGCGTTCTCGATCACAGTCACGGCAGCGAACGCCGCGCCGACGATCTCCGGCAACCCGGCTAGGTCCGTCATGCAGGGCTCGCAGTATTTGTTCCAGCCGACGGCGAACGACACGAACGGCGACACGCTGACGTTCAGCATTCAGAACCGCCCGGCCTGGGCCACGTTCAATACCACGACCGGCCGTTTGCAGGGCACGCCCGCAGCCGCTGATATCGGGACCTACGGCAACATCGTGATCAGTGTCAGCGACGGACAGGCGGGCGCCTCGCTCGCGTCGTTCAGCATCAGCGTCGAGGCAACCGCGACCGGCTCTGCAATGCTGAGCTGGGCGGCACCGACGCAAAATATCGATGGCTCGACATTGACGAATCTCGCCGGGTATCGCGTCTACTGGGGCACATCACCGGGCAGCTACCCGAATTCGATCACGATCAGCAACCCTGGTGTGACGAGCTACCTCGTCGAGAACCTGGTCGCCGGCACGTATTACTTCGTGGTCACGGCTTTCAACAGTCCGGGCGAGGAGAGCGGCTACACGAACCCGGCGAGCAAGACGGTCCTTTAGACCCGCCGCGAAGCACGGCCGGCGCGGCACGGCGACCCGACACACCCCTGCCAGGCCATGGGACAACATATGCGCATCCGCGCGCCTAGAATTCCCCCATGGATGCCCCGCGCGACCAGGACACAAAGGCTGAGTGCCTGACCCTCACGCCCATCGGCGTGGTGCACTGCGCGCAGACGACGAAAGTCGAGGCCCCGCGGCAGCCGGCCGCGGCGACGGGCCTCGCCGGCACCATCGAGCTCCATCCCGGCCACAACTTCGAGCATGCGCTGGAGGACCTGGCGGGCTTCGAGCGGCTCTGGGTGCTGTTCTGGTTTCATCGGAACGACAGCTGGCGGCCCAAGGTGCTGCCGCCCCGGAGCAACTCGGGCCGCAAGGGCGTGTTTGCGACGCGGGCACCCTACCGGCCCAATCCCCTGGGACTCTCGGCCGTGCGCCTGGAGCGCATCGACGGGCTGACGCTGCACATCAGTGATGTGGACATGGTGGACGGCACGCCGGTGCTCGACCTGAAGCCCTACGTGCCCTACACGGATGCCTGGCCCGAGGCCGGCACCGGCTGGCTCGGCGACGAAGTGGCAGGACGGGGCGGCACGCGGCCCGCGGATCCGGTCGCTGGCTACGCCGTGCAGTTCACCCCGCTCGCCGCGCAGCAGGCCGGCTGGATCGAGGACCGCACCGGCCTGCCGCTGCGGGATCGCATCACCACCACGCTGGCGCTCGGTCCCCAGCCGCATGCCTACCGGCGCATCGTCCGGAATGGCGCGGAATACCGGCTCAAGGTGAAGGACTGGCGCGTGCGATTCGCCGTGGATGGCACGACCGTGACCGTGCAGGCACTGGCCTCGGGCTACCGTCCGGCGGAGGTGGCGAAGTCCGCCGCGAGTCCCGCTGACCCGCTGGCCGTGCATCGGGACTTCCGGGGTCTGTGGCCGGCCGCGATCAGCTGAGGTAAGGGCAACTGCCCGCTCAGGCCTCGCCCTCCGCCTGCTTCCTCTGCTCGGCGGCCCCCTGGCGGCCGCAGGCCAAGATGAGGTATAGGCCGGCCACCCGTCCCGCGCTAGTCTCGCGCCGGTACCCCATGACACGGCCCCCGGAGCGAAGCCCATGTACCTGGATTCCATGCGCGGCATCGTGCAGAGCCTCAACCGGCGCCAGGCCTTGCTCGGCGCTGCGGGCGGGCTGCTGGGCGCAGGCCTCGCGGCCCCGGCCCGGGCGGCCACTGAAGAGCCGGCAACGCCGGCGGGCAGTCTGGGCAGCAAGGCCCTGGATCTCAGCCGCCCCGAAGACAACATCTACGCCTACGCCAAGACCTGGGGAACGATCAGCGAGGAGCCGGTGTTCGGCGGCCACGAGGGAGTGTTTTTTGCCGTGGTGGGCAACCGGCGGGCGGTCCCGCTCTTCGGCTACGTGGGCTTTGGCAGCCTGCAGTTCCGCCTCATGGCTGATGGCAGCGCGGACTACCGGGGCAAGGACGCCACCTTCTATACCGACCTGCGCACCGGCGAGATCATGGACAGCTGGGTGAATCCCTTTACCGGCAAGACCGTGAAGGTCTATCCCTACATCAACGACCAGGTCAGCACGACACTCCCGTTGCGCTATCCGGAAGAACGGATGGTCACCGATCACTACCGCTGGGAGATCGCCATCGGCAATGCCGCCTCCCGGGACGAACGCAACGTGGCGTACCGGGGCGACCAGGGTGAGTCGGGGCGTACGGTGCCCTTCATCCTGCCCTGGCGGCGGCTCGGCACCCACTACATGCTGAGCTGGGACTGGATGCTCGAGGTGCAGAATCCGGTGACGCCGGAAGGCTGGCCAGAGTCGTCCACCGGACCGGTCATCAATCCGTCCGAGCATTTCGCTTTCTTCGTGCCCGTTGCGGAGCTGGAGGATCGCAGCCGTCCCTGGGCCACGATGACAGCCGGCTTCTTCCGCCAGACGCCGTGGCTGCCGTGGATGCGCATGGGCAAGACCGGCATCGAGGGCCGGATGTTCGCCAACTCCCACAGCTACAAGATCACCGGCGGGCTCGACAACATCCCCACCCCGGTGCGCACGCGGCTGGAGCGGGACCTGCCGGAGATGCTCACGGCGCCGAAGGACTGGGGACAGCACCCGGTCGGCTCCACCTGGGGCTACTACGCGAAGGTCGCGCCGCCGGAGAATCCGGACTACCGGCCGCCGAAGCGCTGACGGCAATCCCCGGCCTTGCATCAATGAAGCGCATTTTTCGTCACCTGGCCTGCGGGGCCGGCGTTGGACTTGCGGCCCTCGGCACCTGGGCAGTCGGTGATCCCGCCGGCGGCATCGGTCGGCTATCGCTGCTCACGGCCTGGCTGTGCACCGGCTTTCTGGTCGCGGCACTGGCCTTCGGACCGGTACAGGTGCTGCGCACCGGCCGGCCCGTGCTGAACAGCCTGATCCGCCGTGACCTTGGCATCTGGGCGGCTCTTACGGGGCTGGCACATCTCTGGCTGGCGACCGTGGTGGTGATGACCCCGGTGTACTTCCAGACCTACATCACCCCCGCTGACGGCAGTGATCCCGGGCTCGCCGGCTGGGTCGGCACGGGCGGCATCCTCGCGGGCTATCTGGTGGGACTGCTGTTCCTGATGCTGCTCGGCCTGTCGAGCAACCGGAGTCTGAAGCGTCTGGGGCCAGAGCGCTGGAAAAGCCTGCAGCGCTGGGCCTGGCCCGCATTCCTGCTGACGGTGGTCCACGGCCTGGTGTTTCAGGTTATCGAAGGACGCACCGGCTTTTTGATCTTTATCCTGTCCACCGTGCTGCTGACGGTGGTATGGCTTCGCGGGAAGGCCCGCCACAGGCTCCAGTCATGAACTTCGCCATTGCACTCGAACATCGCCCGGACGGCACGATCCGCGCCTATGCCCCGGACCTGCCTGGCTGCGAGACGCTGGGCGATACCTGTGAAAGCGTGCTGCCCACCCTGCGCCTTGCGATGGAGGCGCAGTTTACGGCGCTGCTCCTCCGCGGCGCACC
>CAYOXI010000018.1:15599-17965 GCA_964407855.1 uncultured Chromatiaceae bacterium | reverse complement strand
CCCTGCGCCTTGCGATGGAGGCGCAGTTTACGGCGCTGCTCCTCCGCGGCGCACCAGCGGGGCCAGGAGGCCCTCTAGGATTTCCCCTCTGAAACCGGGCTTTCGTGACTTGATCCGCCCGGAGGCAGCGCGGATAATTCTGACTATTCTAGTCAGATTCGGGATAAAGCCATGGCCAGCTGGCAACTGCAGGATGCGAAGGCGCGGCTCAGCGAACTCGTCAAGGCCGTTGCCGCCGAAGGCCCCCAGGAAATCACGGTCCACGGGCGCCCGGCCGCGGTCGTGCTCAGTCCCGAAACCTACAAGGGCCTGGTAGGTCAGAAACCCGGCTTCCTGGAGTTCCTGCGCCAGTCGCCGCTGGCGGGCACGACAATGGTGGTCAGTCGCAACCCGGATGTCACGCGGCGCGTCCGCCTGTGAGCTACCTGCTCGATACCAACGTGGTGTCCGAGCTGGTCCGGCCCAGACCCGATCAGGGCGTGGTTGATTGGGTCCGCGCGACACCGGACTCCGCCCTGCACCTGTCGGTGCTGACCAGTGGCGAACTGCGCAGCGGCGTTGAGCGCCTCGCCAGCGGTACCCGGCGGGAGCGCCTGCGTACCTGGCTGGAGCAGGAACTACCCATGTGGTTCGGCGAGCGCCTGTTGCCGGTCTCGCCGGGGGTCGCGGATCACTGGGGTCGCCTGGTCGCTGCCGCACGCCGGCCCCTGCCCGTGGTGGACAGCCTGCTCGCGGCGACCGCCCTGCATCACGGGCTGCGGCTGGTCACGCGCAACACCGGTGACTTCCGCTTCCCGGGCCTGGAGACGGTCAACCCCTGGAAATCCTGAGTGGATCTCGCCCCGTCACGGCCTGTCGACCTGCACGGCTACCGGAGCGCCTTGCTGAGGAAGGGCAGTGACACCTCCATCCGGTAGTCGATGTCCGAATGGTTGTCGTCGAATTCCTCGTAGCTGTGCCGGATGCCGGCTGTCGCCAGGCGCTTCGACAGCAGCCGGCTGCCGTAGTGGATGTGGTACTGGTCGCGGGAACCGCAGTCGAGGTAGATGCCACGCAGTGACTTGAGGTTCTGCCGGTAGCGCTGCACGAGATTGACCGGATCGTGCTTCTGCCAGGCCCGCCACCGGGCCGGCAGCAGTTCGGCGGTCTCCAGGTTGTACGGCAGCCGGAAGCCGTTGGGCGCCCTTGGATCCGGATCGTAGCTGGCCGCCATGCAGAGGTTCATCAGCGCGTGCCCCTCCGCAATGCTGAGCTTCGGCTTCTGCCAGACTGCGGCGAGAAAGCGCCGCACCCGGCCGTCATCCAGCCCGCGGTCCGCCCCACGCTCCTGCTTCAGGACGTCGAACTGGCCGGCCCGGACCGGCCGGGGGCGGTACCTGGCCAGCTCGTTCAGCGTGTTCGGCCAGTCGTGGCCGTAGACCACCTCGAAACAGGCATCCCCGGAATGATCGGCCACCGCACCCCAGGTGCCGGGGTACTTCATGCCATGGATGATGGCGCCATAGCCGCCCGAGGATTTACCGAAGCAGCCGCGGTGATCCCGGGATGCGCGGGTGCGGAACTCGCGATCCACGAACGGCACGATTTCCCGCGTCAGGTAGTCCGCATAGCGGCCGATCGCCGACGAGTTGATGTACTGGTTGCCGCCGAAGGCCGTGAAGCAGTCGGGAAAGACGATGATCGCCTGTCCCATGCGGCCTTCGTGTACCAGCCGCGCGGCCCGCTCCGGCACGTTCTCGCTAAAGTTCTTCCAGGCGACGTGCGACAACCCCGAGCCGGTGAAGCCGACCAGGTCGTAGAGCACGGGAAAGCGCCGGCCAAGGCTACGGCTGCCACCCTGGTCATACCGGGGTGGCAGCCATACCGCCAGCTGGCGCACCGGGGGATCCCCCAGTGGATTGCCGCGCAGGATCCGCGAGTGGTGCTCGAGTACCACCACGGATCCTGCTTCCCACTTCGGGCGCTTCAGGGCCATGGTCAGTCCTCAGCGCAGTGCCCGACTCTGCGGGTTTACTCTGCCTTCGGCAGCAGCACCTGGTCGATCACGTGGATGACGCCGTTGGAGGCTTCGATGTCGGCCGTGCTCACGGTGGCTGTATTGACCGTGACGCCGGTGGGCGAGGCGAGCACGGCCAGGTCCTTGCCGGCGACGGTGCCAACGGAAGTCAGCTCGGTCGGCACTTCCGCGGCCATCACCCGGGCGGGCAGCCAGCGTGAGGGCGGCGAGGGCCAGGGTTTTCAGGATTCCCATCGGCATTGTCCTTTTTTTTTGATGATAATCATCAACGGTTTCGGGGGGCACTGACAATCACACGATGCTCTGTGGGGCGTGCAGCTATTCACGGTCCCGGCACCGCCACCAGCGG
>CAYOXI010000018.1:0-15499 GCA_964407855.1 uncultured Chromatiaceae bacterium | reverse complement strand
CACGATGCTCTGTGGGGCGTGCAGCTATTCACGGTCCCGGCACCGCCACCAGCGGCGGCAGCGGACAGTGGAGTACGGCGCAGATGGCCCGGAGCAGCTCCGCTTCTTCGATTGCCAGCCGGCGATCCTGCGCGACGGTGAGGCCCAGCGCTTCGACCAGCCGGGACTTGGCCGCCGGCGCCAGACGGTCGAGCCGGTTGAGCGCCCGGTCCAGCCGGGCGGGCCAGTTTTCCGGGACCGCGCGGGGTGGAATGGTCCCGGGCAGCAGATGCCCGAGACCGGCGCGGTAGGCCGCGCCGGCCGCGGCTTCATCGTTGCCACTGCCGGCCAGCACCGCGAAGAGCACGGCGAGTTCGTCGCGGACCCCGCCGAGACCCAGGTTGCCGCCATCAGGACCCGGCTCCAGCTCGTCCTGCAGTTCGGTATGGGCCAGCTTGCGCAAGGCGTAGGCCTGCAGTGACAGGCGGGCACCTTCGCGCTGCAGCAGCGCGTGGAGCACCGCCAGCAGGCGACGCCGCTCGTCCCTCGCCTGGCGGCGCAGCGCCGGCAGGAGCTTTAGCAGCGTGGGGAGCCGCTGGGCGGGGTGGAGACCGTCGGTGTGCACGAGCAGGTCCGTCACCTGATCGGCGAAACCATCACCCAGCTGCCGGGCGACGAAGTTCCGCTGCTGGTCGCGAACTGCCTGGTCCGCATCCAGGCAGAGCGCCATCAGGAGGGGGGCAGCCGAGGCGCCGTCCCGGGCCGCTGCCACCAGCGGCCCGGGCAACGCCTCCCGGAGGGCCCCGGCAAAAGCCACGTGCACGGCCAGCGGATTGCCCACCTGGCCCGGCAGGGCCGCGGGTGCCAGCAGCACACCCGCGCCGGCCCCGGCTCCGAGCAGTCCGGCCAGGCGTTGCCGGGCGGCAGCACCGCCCGTCGGCGTGTCTTCGCTGGCCGCGGCCGCGGCCGCGGCGGTACGCCCGGCCCTGATAGCCGCGTCCATGGCCTGGCGGGTACGCCCGAACTCGGCGCGGTCAAAATCCGGATCAAGCGCCCTGATACGCTCCTCCAGCGGCGGGTGGGTCGCAAAGGCCATCGCCCGGGCGGGCGCGAACAGCATGTGCGCGATCTCGCCCGCCTCCGGCTGCACGATGCGGGAACCGGTCAGTGCCGCGCCGATCTTGACCAGCGCATTGCGCAGGCCGGTGGTATCGCGGGTGAACTGCACGGCGGAGGCATCGGCGAGCCGCTCCCGGTGGCGGGACACCGCCGCCTGGATCAGCCGGCCGAAGAACACGCCGACGGAACCAATGACCAGCACGACGGCGGCCACGGCGACGATCAGCATCGCCGCCCCGTTGGCCCGGCCACGGCGGCCAGCCGCCCGCGGTGCGTTGTAGAGCACGAGACGGGCGGCCAGGGCCAGCATGACCAGGCCAAAGAGCAGGCCGATGAGCCGGGTGTTGAGGCGCATATCGCCGTTCAGGATGTGGCTGAACTCGTGACCGATCACGCCCTGCAGCTCGGCCCGGTCCAGGTGCTCCAGCGCGCCCCGGGTGACGGCGATGGCGGCATCGGCCGGGTTGAGGCCCGCGGCGAAGGCGTTGATGCCGGCCTCCTGTTCCAGCACGTAGACCTCCGGCACCGGCACGCCGGAGGCGATGGCCATCTCCTCCACGACATTCAGCAGCCGCCGACGCAGTGGATCCAGGGTATCGGGCAGCACCCGCTGGCCGCCCAGCGAGAGGGCCACATACCCCCCGCCGGCCTTGAGCTGGGCCGTCTTGAAGAGACTGGCCATGCCGATCAGGCCGGCCACCACCAGCGTGGTCCACAGCGCCGGGCCCGGGTTGGCGGCCAGCCAGCGCGGGCCAGGAAACACCAGCACCTGGCTGTCATTGCCGGCGTTGGCGACGATGGTCAGCACCACCAGGTTGACGGCCAGCACCACGACAGCCACGGCCAGGACGAACAGCAGCACCAGCCAGCGGGAAAAGCGCCGCGCGTCGTCCTGGCGCCGGAAAAAGTCCACGGGGCCTGCGCGCCTAGCCGAAGCTGATCCTCGGCACCTCGCGCTTGGCGGCCGAATCGATGGTCAGCAGCTGGGCCGGCATGAAGCCGAAGGCGCCAGCAAACAGGTTGCTCGGAAACATCTCCCGCAGGTTGTTGTAGGCCATGACCGTGTCGTTGTAGGCCTGCCTGGCGAAGGACACCTTGTTCTCGGTGGTGGTCAGCTCCTCGGAGAGCTGCATCATGGTCTGGTTCGCCTTGAGGTCCGGATAGGCCTCCGCCAGCGCAAACAGCCGGCCCAACGCGCCACTCAGGGCATTCTCGGCACCGGCCAGCTGCTCCACCGCAACCGCGCTCGCGGGGTTGGCTGCTGCAGCCTTCAGGCCGGTCACTGCCGCATTGCGTGCCGTGATCACCGCCTCCAGCGTCTCCCGCTCGTGCTTCAGGTAGCCCCGGGCTACCTCCACGAGATTCGGAATCAGGTCGTGACGGCGGGTGAGCTGCACGTCGATCTGCGCAAACGCGTTCTGGAAACCGTTGCGCGCCTGGACCAGCCGGTTGTAAATGTTGATCGCCAGCGCCACGATCGCGGCAAGCAGGCCGAGAATGATCAGGGTGGTCATGAACGGCTACTCCATGGCACGGGCCGGTCCCGCAGGGTGCAGCATAACCAAATCCATGGCCTGGCTCTTCTGGCATGTCATCGCCGGGCACGCCCGGCTGCACCGGCTGCGAACCGCGGTGCAGATCCTCGCCATCGCGGTGGGCGTGGCGCTGGGCTATGCGGTGGGGCTGATCAACACGGCGGCCCTCGGTGAATTCAATGCCGCCATCCGGGAGGTCAATGGCACCGCGGACGCGGCCATTGAAGGCCCGCGGTCGGGCTTCGACGAGCAGCTCTACGCCGGGGTTGCACGACATCCGGATGTCACGCTGGCAAGTCCGGTGCTGGTCACGGAGGTGCCCGCCTGGAGTGATGATGCCGACCGTCCCGTGCGACTCACGATCCTGGGGCTCGACGCGCTGCGCGCGGGCTGGGTGACACCCAATCTGCTGCCGGGACCGGGCAGCAGGCCGGAAGCCGCCAGCGACGACGACACCGGCAACGACAGCCGCTTCGCGCTCTTTGCCGACGGGATCTTCCTGTCACCCGCCGCGCTGGCCCGACTTGGCCTGCGCGCTGGCGATACGCTGATGGTGCGGGCCGGTGACCAGTCTGTTCCGCTGGTCGTGCGGGGCACGCTCCCGGCCGTGCGCCCGGGCAGCCTGCTCGGCGTGATGGACATTGGCTTTGCACAATGGCGGCTCGACCGGCTGGGCCTGCTCACCCGCATCGATCTCCGCCTCGTCCCCGGGGTCAGCGCCGAGCAGCTGGCCGCGCGGCTGCCGCTGCCGCCCGGACTCGCGGTGGTCGGGCCTGACACTGGCGAGCAGCGCCTCGCCACGCTCTCGCGCGCCTACCGGGTGAACCTCAATGTGCTCGCGCTGGTGGCACTTTTCACCGGCAGCTTCCTCGTGTTCTCGCTGCAGGCGCAGGCCACGCTCGCCCGGCGCTCGCAGCTTGCTTACCTGCGCGTGGCCGGCGTCACCGGACGCAACCTGGGCCACCTGCTGCTTGGCGAGGCGCTGCTGCTGGGCATCGCTGGCAGCGCGCTCGGCCTGATGCTCGGCGGCGTGCTCGCCCGCAGCGTACTGGCGGCCATCGGTGGCGACCTCGGCGGTGGCTACTTCGGGGTGCAACAACCGGCACTCCCCTGGTCACCGCTTGCGGCGCTGGCCTATGGCGCGCTTGGCGTGCTCGCGGCGCTGGCCGGTGGCCTCGCACCGGCGCGGGAAGCGGCCCGCACCCGGCCGGCGCCTGCGCTGCGGGCTGGTGCCGAAGAAGACGCACTGGAGCCTCTCGGTCGTGCGCTGCCGGGACTGCTGGCGCTCGGCGCGGCCCTGGTGCTGGTCTGGCTGCCACCGGTGGCAGGCCTGCCGCTGGCCGCCTATGCCGCCATCGGCTGCACGCTGATCGGCGTGATCGCGCTGCAACCCCGCTTCGCCCGGCTGGTCTTCACGCCGCTGGCCGCCGCGCTCCGGCGCTCGGCCCTGGGCGTGCGCTTGCCGATGTTCCTGCTGGCAGCCAACCGACTCGCCCGGGCGCCGGGTGGCGCCTCCATCGCGATGGCGGGCATCGTCGCAAGCTTCGGCCTGATGGTGGCGATGGGTACGATGGTGATGAGCTTCCGCGGCTCGCTCACGGACTGGCTCGACAAGGTGCTGCCGGCGGATGTCTATGTGCGTATCGGCACGGGCAGTTCGGACACCTACTTTTCGCCGGCAGACCTGGCCGCCCTGGCTTCCCACCCGGCGGTGCGCCTGGCAGAGTTCTCGCGGGCGACGAGCGTGCAGCTCGCTGCCGACCGGGCGCCGGTCGCGATCATCGCCCGGGCCATTCCGGTGGAGCGGGCCGGGGACGTGCTGCCGCTGGTCGGCGCCTCCCGGGCGCCTCCCGCCGGCGCCCCGCCGCCGGCCTGGGTGTCCGAGGCGATGGTGGACCTCTACGGCGCCCGGCCTGGCGGCATCCTGGAACTGCCCCTCGCCGGAGAATTGCAGCGCTTCACGGTGGCCGGTGTCTGGCGGGACTACGGCCGGCAGTTCGGCTCGGTGGCCCTGCGCAGCAGCGACTACGAGGCGCTGACCGGTGATCGCAGCCGCACGGACGCGGCCCTGTGGCTGGTCCCCGGAGCGGATCCGGAGGACGTGATCCGGGCGCTGAAGGCCGGCCTGGAATCCGGGCAGGCGGTGGAGTACAGCGCCCGGGGCCCGCTCCGCGCGCTCAGCCTGCGGGTCTTTGACCGCAGTTTCGCGGTCACCTACGTGCTCGAGCTCGCCGCCATCCTGATCGGCATGGTCGGCGTGGCCGCGAGCTTTGCCGCCCAGGCCATTGCCCGCACCCGCGAGTTCGGCATGCTGCGGCACCTGGGCGTGACCCGCAGCCAGGTGCTGCGCATCCTGGCGCTGGAAGGCGCGCTCGCGACGGTGAATGCGCTGCTGGTCGGCCTGGTCACCGGTCTCGTCATTGCGCTGGTGCTGATCCATGTGGTCAATCGCCAGTCCTTCCACTGGAGCATGGACTTCGCCGCGCCCACGGGACTCATCATCGGGCTGATGGTGGCCTTGCTTGCCTGCGCAACGCTCACTGCAGCGGCCGCCGGACGGCGCGCGGTTGGCACCAGCCCGCTGCGCGCCGTGCACGAGGACTGGTGATGCTGAGCCGGCGCCATCTGTTGCTGGCCGTGCCTGGAATGCTGCCACGCCTCGCCGCCGCCGACGTCGTGAACTTCGCGGCCGTGGTCCCCCGCCCCCTGCGCTTCCCGGCCGACTTCGGCGCCCACCCGGACTTCCGCAACGAGTGGTGGTATCTCACCGGCTGGCTGGACAGCCCGGAGGGTCCACTGGGCTTCCAGGTGACCTTCTTCCGCGTGCGCACCGATGTGGATCCGGCCAACCCCAGCGCTTTTGCGGCCCGGCAGCTGCTCATCGCCCACGCGGCGATCGCCGACCCGGACCGGGGCCGTCTGCTGGTCGACGAGCGCATCGGCCGCACCGGCTTTGGCCTCGCTGAGACGCGTGAGGCGGACACGGACGTGGTGCTGGACGGCTGGCATTTCCGCCGGGACGCCGCGACCGACCGCTATCACTGCCGTATCCGCAGCCGGGAGTTCAGCCTGGACTTTGCGGCCGGCGCCAGCGATCCACCCTGGCCCCAGGGAGACGCGGGCTTCTCCCGCAAGGGGCCACTGGCCAGCCAGGCGAGCCACTACTACTCCCGGCCCCAGCTGCAGGTGACGGCCAGGCTGGCCGTCGCCACCGCGGCGGGTGGCACCGACAGCACACCCCGCACCCTGACCGGCATCGCGTGGCTGGACCACGAGTGGTCGAGCGAACCGCTGGCGCCGGAAGCGGTGGGCTGGGACTGGATCGGCATGAACCTCGACGATGGCAGCGGGCTGGTGGCCTTCCAGGTGCGCCGCCCGGTTGACGAAGCCAACGCAGGCCCGGTGATGACCTATGCCGCGCGCCGGGACGCCGGCGGCCGCGTCGAAGTCTTCGACCGGGCCACCGTCAGCTTCGCGCCACTCGAGTCCTGGACCTCGGCCCGTACCGGCGCGACTTGGCCGATCACGCAGCGCATCCGGGCCGGCGGGCGCAGCTTCGCAACCGAAGCGCTGTTCGCCGACCAGGAACTGGACTCCCGGCTCACCACCGGCGCGATCTACTGGGAAGGCGCGAGCCGCCTGCTGGAGGACGGCCGGCCGGTCGGCCGGGGTTATCTGGAAATGACGGGGTACGTGGCGCCCCTCAGACTGTAAGGAAGCGACTCCCGTGACACCAGGTGCATTGCAGTAGGCCGGCGGCTATCTGCTGGTGTCGCCGGAAGGGCTGAGCCTGCGGCTGCGGTAGCGGCTGAAGCCCAGCACAGCCATGGCCAGGACCGCCACCGCCAGCAGCAGCAACGGTTGCTTGTCCACGAACGCCGCACCCAGGAAGATGGTCCCCAGGGCATAGGGCAACTCCGCCAGGACCAGTGCTCCCAGGTAGCGGCGGAAAGGGCAGGACAGCAGACCGAAGAAGTAGCCCGCCACGTCAGACGGTACCGCGAGCTGGATCATCAGTATCGTGAGGAAGGATCCGTCCTTCGGGACACGATCGGCGTACTTCTCCAGCGTGCTCCCGGAGAGCAGGCGCTGCACCACTGGCCGACCGAGGAATCGCCCGATGCTGTAGGTCGCCACCCCGCCCAGGGTCCAGCCGGCCCACAGCAGCAGCAGGGTGCCGGTTGCGCCCCACACCTGCAGCCCGATCGGCACCAGCACGACGCTGGAGACAAAGACGAACATTGCCGAGAGTGCCGCCAGCGCCGTGAACAACAGCGCACCGAGGAAAGGGAACTGGCTGATGGCGGGTTCGGCCATGCTGATGAGATCGACCACGCGGCGATGGATCTCCGCCGACGACGCCAGGAGTGCTGCGATCAGCACCACGGCGATCAGCACGGGAATCCGGCGGTACGCGTCGTGGCTGGGAGTGTCTACGGCTGCGCTCCCGCATCAGCCAGCTGGTCCCTCACCAGCTGGAAAACCCCGCGGTAAGCCCGGCCATGGCGAGGCGCCTCGCCTGGAATCTCAGGAATCGCATCCTTGCGGGCCTGTCGGATCAGCGCGCGCAATTGCTGCGCATCCGTGCCCGGGTACTCGGCCAGCCACTGGCCGCAGGCGCCGTCGTCGGCAAGCAGGCGGTCGCGCCAGGCTTCGGCGCGGTGCAGGGCCGCCGTCTCCCGCGCCGACTGGCCGTGCTGCAGCTGCAATGCTGCGCGAATCGCAGCGATTGTGCTCTCTTCCTGCTGGCGCATCAGCTTGCCGATCAGCTGCAGCTGGCGGCGTTTGCCGCCACGGGCCGTGATGCGCCTGGCCTCGACCACGGCATCGGCCAGCTTCGCGGGAAGCTGGAGTCGGACAAAGGCTTCTCCATGGAGCAACAGGAGTTGCTCGCCGAGCGACTGTAATTGCTCACTTTCCTGCTTGTCTTCAGTGCGGCTGCGGGCATCGGTGCCCTTCAGTTCCGCCCTGAACTGCTGGTCCAGCTCGCTGCCAGCGGGCACGAAATCGCCCTTGACGTAATAGCCCTTGCGGGATTTTCGGGACATGACACCACGATCAGGCTGATGGCAGTATCATATGCTGCTTGCATCAACGGCATGACGACGGGCAAGAACGGAACGATGGCGACCCTGATAGAACTCCAGACCCGCAAGCGTGAACTCGAAGCCAAGCTCTACGAGGGCGACCTGTCCGTGGAGCCCGCCCTCGAACGGGTGGACCGGGCAATCGCTTCCCGCACCCTGAAGGTCCAGCACAGCCGCCAGCGGCTGGAGGCTGTCCGGGAGGCCGTGGCCGCCGGTGTCAACAAGGACGACGCCCGGCGCATCAAGACCAAGGCCACGGCCAAGCGGCTCGTTGAACTGCGCAACAAGTCACTCGCTACCCGGGCCTAGCGCACCGCGGAGCGGGCCTTCGTCGCCCCTAAGCCGGGGCCGGGAAGATACTCGGCAATCCCCGCCATGCACTTCTCCGCCACCTGCACGCTGGCGACCGTCTCACCCGTGTCCAGGTCCAGCTTGCGCAACTCGCCGCTGAACCAGTTGCCGACGTAGGCGTGGCTGCCGCTACGCGCCTCGATCAGCGCCCAGCCGAAGCCGGGCAGGCGGTAGTTGCGCAGCCAGACGCCGTCCTGGGTCATGGCATCCACACGATTGCCCATCGCCACCATCAGCAGGCCCTCCGGCGTCAGGGACAGGTCAAAGTGCATCATCGTCCGGTCGCCATCGGCAGCGGTGCGTAGATCCGTCAGCTGCCGGCCCCTGCGCAGGTCGAACTGCATCAGCCGCGGTCCGGTTTCGGAGACATAGAAGAGTCGCGACTGGTCCGCTGACAGCACGGAATGGGTGACGCCCATGCTGCCGCTCATGCCGCCGTGAACTTCGGGTTCGTACATGGAAAACAGCTCGCCATTGGGTACGTAGCGCCAGAGTCCGCCGTCGCCGAGACGTGTCCGGTGGCCGGGCAGCGGCCGGAAGCGGGTGGTCAGCGGTTCGGGCTGGTTGCTGCCGCACAGGTTTTCGGTGAACAGCAGGCTGCCGTCGGCCAGGAAGTGCACCTTCGAAAAGGCGCGCTCGTCGAACTGGATCACCGGTAGCTGGCGACCGGCCTGGTCCACCCGCACCGTGACCCGGGCCCACGGATCCTGGGCCCAGAGCACCCCGTCCGGTGCGAAGCTGAGTCCGCAGACCAGGTGAGTGGTGCCCGCCAGGTAACCCACACCCCGGAGCTTCAGGTCGGCATCGAACTGGAAGATGCGGCCGATGCCGGCATGATCGTCGGTCGGGTTGTTGAGCTGGGTCGCCCCCACCAGGATGTCGCCGGGTGCAAAGGGCTGAAGCGTTGAGGCGGGCAGCCCGGTCGGGAGCCGTGGCCGGCTGTCCAGCGGGAAATCCGGGTGGTGGGAGATGGTGGGCATCTGAAGCGGGCTAAACTGGCCTGATTGGGCGCCATCTTATAGGCCCGAAGGGCAGGAGCGGCGATGAGCAGGGCAACATTCGACTGGCAGGACCCCCTCGGCATCGAAGCGGAGCTCAGCAGCGATGAGCGCCTGGTCCGGGACGCAGCCCGGGAGTACGCCCAGGACCGGCTGCTGCCCGCCGTCACGGTGGCGGCCCGGGACGAGGATTTCGACCCGGCGATCCTGCGGGAGATGGGCACACTCGGCCTGCTCGGCGCCACGATCGAGGGCTACGGCTGTGCCGGGGTCTCGTCGGTGGCCTACGGGCTGGTCGCGCGGGAGCTGGAACGGGTGGACTCCGCCTACCGCTCCGCGATCAGCGTCCAGTCCTCGCTGGTGATGCACCCGATCCACGCCTACGGCACGGACGAACAGCGCGACCGCTATCTGCCGCGACTCGCCACCGGCGAACTCATCGGCTGCTTCGGCCTCACGGAGCCGGAGGCCGGCTCCGACCCCGGCAGCCTGCGCACCCGCGCGAAGCGCGTGCCCGGCGGCTTCAGCCTCACGGGCACCAAGACCTGGATCAGCCACAGTCCCATTGCGGACCTGTTCATCATCTGGGCAAAGGATGAGACGGACGTGATCCGCGGCTTCATCGCCGAACGGGGCGGCCCTGGCCTGATTACGCCGCCGCTGAAGAACAAGCTGTCGCTGCGCGCCTCGCCCACCGGCCAGATCGTGCTCCAGGACTTTTTCGTGCCGACTGCGGGGCTGCTGCCCGGGGCGAGTGGCCTCAAGGGCCCCTTCGGCTGCCTGAACAACGCCCGCTACGGCATTGCCTGGGGCGTGCTGGGCGCCGCCGAATTCTGCTGGCATGCCGCCCGCAGCTACGCCCTTGAACGGGTGCAGTTCGGCCGCCCGCTGGCCGCGACCCAGCTGGTACAGCTGAAGCTCGCCGACATGCAGACCGAGATTGCGCTCGGCCTGGCCGCGTGCCTGCGTGCCGGTCGCCTCAAGGACACGGGCAGCCTGCCCCACGAGACCGTGAGCCTGCTCAAGCGCAACAACTGCGGCAAGGCGCTCACCATCGCCCGGCTGGCCCGCGACATGCTGGGCGCCAACGGCATCTCCGACGAATACCAGGTGATGCGCCACCTCGTGAACCTCGAGACCGTGAACACCTACGAGGGCACCCACGATGTCCACGGCCTGATCCTGGGGCGCGGGCAGACGGGGCTGGCCGCGTTCTAGGCCGGCTTTTTCGGATCGGGCCGGTTCAGGCGGGCCCGGCCGGACCGGATGACCACCCCTCGCAGTCGATGCCCCGCTTGGCCAGCACCAGCTTCCAGTTCTGGTTGGCGAGCCCGGCGGCGGCCAGCGTGTCCCGCCAGTCGGCGCAGGCGGCCGCGAGCAGCTGATCGAACTTTGACACGTCGCCCTTCGCGAGCCACAGGATGGCGGCGTGCACCCGCGGTGGCGGTGCGACAGCGCCCATCGGCAGGCCCGTGTTGGCGAATTTTGCCGTGACATGGTCGCGATGCTCGGGTGCGAAGCTGCGCTGGATCTCGCGCAGGATCGACGCCTCCAGCTGATAGGCCGCCGGCAGGTTGCGGATGTTCACCTCAGACGGGCCCGACGACGGGCGTCCAGGCCTGGACGCGGCGGGCACGGCGCTGCTCGCCGGATTCGCCATCCCAGGTCACCGACTTGCCGGGCTGCAGTCCGGCGGGCAGGACCTTGAGGGTGTTCACATTGACGGCCCCCTGGGCACCCCGACCCGACAGCAGTACCGCCGCCACGAAGGTGCCGCACTCCTTGCAGACCAGGAAGTCGGTGGTGCGCAGCGCAAAGCGGTAGCGCCGCAGGTACTCGGGACGCTCGAAGCGGAACTGCAGCTCACCCGCCGGGTCAGCGGCGATGCGTGCCCCGTGGCCCCGGCAGAACCCGCACTGGCATGACACCAGCGGCCACCGGCGGGGCGCCAGCGCCGTGCTCCAGGTGTACTCGATGGCGCCACAGTGGCAGCCGCCCTCGAAGGCCACTGGCGCTGCGGGCACCCGGGCGCGGGGCGGAGCGGCCGGCCGGGCAGTGCCGGTCGACCTGGCGCGGGCCTTTTTCGGGCTGGTTTTGCGCTTCACAGCGCACTTGTAACCCCAGCCGGGCCCTGACGCCAAGCCCCTGCTCCGGGGAGGTGCAACCCGCGTTGTATCATCGCCCGTCATTTCCACGCGGCGGGGCCTGCCAACCTTGTCAGATGGCTACGCCATCCTGGTAACACTGATCGTCTTCCAGCTGGCGATGATCCTCATCGGCGTCTGGGCGAGCCGCCGCTCGGGCGCCGAAGCGGACTTCCTGATCGGCGGCCGCAGCCTCGGGCCCTGGGTGGCCGGGCTTTCCTACGCCGCCACCTCCTCCTCGGCCTGGGTGCTGCTCGGCTTCTCCGGCTTCGTGTTTGCCACCGGCGTCAGCGCGCTCTGGATGCTCCCCGGCGTCTGGGGCGGCTATGCGCTGGTCTGGGTGGTTCTGGGCCGATCCCTGCAGACCGAGTCTGCGGCCCGGGGACATATCACGCCGGTGGACTACCTGGCGGCCGATGCCACAGGTCCCAGCCGCCGGCTGGTCTGCCTGACGGCGGCCGCGCTCATCGTCTTCTGCTTCCTCTTTTACATTGCCGCCCAGCTGCAGGCCGCCGGGGTGGCGATGCAAACGTATTTTGCCCTCGGCGTGAATGAGTCCGTGCTGATCGGCGCGGGCGTGATCCTGCTGTACTGCCTGCTGGGCGGCTTCTGGGCGGTCAGCGTCACCGACATGGTGCAGGGCGTGGTCATGGCCGTGGTCGCCATCGGCGCACCAGTGGCCGCGGTCGCTGCGGCCGGCGGGCCGATGGCCGTGCTGGCCAGCCTGCAGACTGAGGCGCCGGGTCACCTCGACTGGTTTGGCGGGCGTTCTGGTCTCGTGGCGACGGGCTTCGCCGTGGGCCTCATGAGTATTGGCCTCGGCACCGCCGGCCAGCCCCAGCTGCTCGTGCGGGTGATGGCGGTGCGCGACGCGGTCGCCCGCCGGCAGGCCTTTGCCATCGCGCTCACCTGGGCCGTGCTCGTCTTCTGCAGCATGGCCGCGCTCGGCCTGGCCGGCCGTGCGCTGGCGCTCGCGCCCGGCAACCCGGAGCAGCTGCTGTTCCAGGTCGTCGGAACCCTGTTCCCGCCGGTGTTCCAGGGTGTGGCCCTGGCCGCGCTGCTGTCAGCCGTGATGTCCACGGTGGATTCGATCCTGCTGATTTCCGCCGGCGCGATCTCCCACGATGCGGGACTCGGCCGGCGGCTGCCGGGCCGCGAGGTGCTGATCGCCCGGGTGGTCATGACACTCCTTTGTGGTGCCGCCGTTGTGATCACGCTGGCGGTGCCCGCGACCATCTTCGAACGCGTGCTGTTTGCCTGGACCGCACTCGGTGCTGCCTTCGGCCCGGTCGTGGTGGCCCGCGTAATGGGGTGGCGCGCCCCCGGACCTGCCGTGATCGCCGCGATGCTTACCGGCTTCACCCTTGCCGTGTGCTTCAACCAGCTGTGGAATCCCGGGCCGGGCGCAGTCTGGGAGCGCGTTGTACCGTGGCTGCCAGCGCTGGCCATCCTCTGGCTGGGCAGTGCCCGGTACCGGCAGCCCGCGGCATGACGCGCACCGACGTGCTGATCATTGGCGGCGGACCCGTGGGTCTGGTCGCTGCGCTCCAGCTGGCCCGGCTGCAGGTGGACTTCATCCTCTGTGAAGCGGAGGCCGGGATCGTCCCGGACCTGCGCGCCTCCACCTTCCACCCACCCACGCTGGACATGCTGGACACGCTGGAGCTCACCGCACCGCTGCTGCGCCAGGGGCTGATCTCACGCAGCTGGCAGGTGCGGCTGCACGAGAGTGGCGAGAAGGCGGAATTCGACCTGGGCCTGCTGGCCGGGCACACGGCGCACCCATACCGGCTGCAATGCGAGCAGTACCGGCTCTGCCAGGCGGCCCTCGATGTGCTGACGGGACAAGGGAGCGACGTGCGGCTCGGTCAACGGGTGACGGCCCTGGAAGCAGCGCCGGCTGGCGTCACCGCGCAGCTGGCGTCAGGCGAGCAGCTGGAGGCCCGCTATGTGATCGGTGCGGACGGCGCACGAAGCCTGGTCCGCGAGCTGGTGGATCCGGAGTTCCCGGGCAGCACCTACCCGGAAACCACCCTCCTCGCGACTACCGCCTTTCCTTTTGAAGCCCATCTGCCGGGTCTGTCCAACGTAAACTACGTCTGGTGGGAGCACGGTACCTTTTCGCTGCTCCGGCTCCCGTCCCTCTGGCGCTGCAGCCTGTACCCGGATCCGGGCGAGACGCTGGAGGAGGCCGTGACGCCGGCGGCTGTCGAGCGCAAGCTCCAGCGCATCGTGCCGCAGCCCGCGCCCTATGCCGTGGAGCAGGTCCGGCCTTACCGGATCCATATGCGCCTCGCCACGACTTACCGGCGCGGTCCGCTGCTGCTGGCGGGCGATGCCGCCCACCTGAACAGTCCTTCCGGTGGCATGGGCATGAACGGCGGCATCCACGACGCCTTCGTACTGACGGCAGCGCTGCGCGCCGCCCTGGACACCGGCGAGGAGTCAGCACTGGAACGCTACGCGGTCTTGCGCCGGGAAATCGCCGGTGAGGAGATCCTGAAACAGGCCGACGCCAACCGTGCCCGCATGCAGGAGCGGGATCCCGGCCGCCGGCGGCAGATGTTCGACGAACTCCGGCGCACCGCCGCCACACCGGAGCTCGCGCTGCCCTATCTGCTTCGTACATCGATGATTGCCGGCCTCCGTGCCGCCGGGGGAGACTGATCACCATGCGCACCGAAGCCGGACAATTGCGCCAGGCAACGCTGCCGCCCGCCCGCTGTACCAGCATCATCAACGGCAAGGCGGTGGGCGGCGCCAGCGTATTGCCGGTGCTGGATCCGTCCACGGGCCGGCAGGTATCAGAACTGGCAGAGGCGGATGGCGACACAGTCGCCGCTGCCATAGCGGCCGCTGCCACCGCCTTCGAATCAGGGCCCTGGCCCCGTACACGGGTCGAGGAGCGCCAGGCGCTGCTGCGGCGGGTGGCCGATCTGGTGGATGCCCACGCACCCCGGCTCGCGAGCCTGGAATGCCTGAACACCGGCATTCCCCGCGCGCACCTGCTGCAGGGACAGATCCGCCGGGTGGCGCTCAATTTCCGCTTCTTTGCCGACTACATCGGCCAGGCCAGCGGGGATCTCTATACCCAGGATAGCGACTACCTGACCTTCGTCCGGCGCGATGCAGTCGGCGTCGCCGCGCTGCTGGGGCCGTGGAATGCACCACTGGCCCTCACCTCGATGAAGATCGCGGCGGCCATCGCCTTCGGCAACACCTGCGTGGTCAAGCCCTCAGAGCAGACGCCGCTCACCGTGTTCGTGTTCATGTCCCTTCTGGAAGAGGCGGGACTGCCACCGGGCGTGGTCAACCTGGTGAACGGCCGGGGACCGGTGACTGGTGCGGCGCTGTGCAGCCACCCCCGGGTGGACCGCATCTCCTTCACGGGCGGCACGGCGACCGGCCGCAGCATCATGCAGGCGGCCGGCGCCAACCTGACGCCGGTCACGATGGAACTGGGGGGCAAGTCGGCGAACATCATCTTTGCCAGTGCCGATATCGAGCGCGCGGTGGACGGGGCCCTGCTCGGCATCTTCTCCAACAACGGCCAGCAGTGCCTCGCAGGCTCGCGCATCCTGGTCGAGGAGTCCATCGCAGCGCGCTTCATCGAGGCCTTTGTCGCGCGTACCCACCGCATCCGGGTGGGTGATCCCTTCGACCCGGTCACCGAGATCGGCGCGCTGGGTTCTCGCGCCCACCGGGACCGGGTGGTGGGCTACGCGGCCGTAGCCCGCAACGAGGGCGGACAGGTGCTGGCAGGCGGCGCGGCCCTCGACGCGCTGGAGCCGGGCGCCTACATGGCGCCCACCGTGGTCCGCGCCAGCAGCAACCGGGACCGGATCTGCCAGGAGGAAATCTTCGGCCCCTTCGCCACGCTCCAGACTTTCAGGTCGCGGGAAGAAGCCTGGACGCTGGCCAACGACACGCGCTTCGGCCTGGTGAGCTACATCTGGTCCGATGACCTGCCCACCGTCATGGCGGGCCAGGCGCGACTGCGCTCGGGGCTGATCTGGGTAAACACGCCGATGGTGCGCGAACTGCGCGCGCCGTTTGGCGGTTTCAGGGAATCCGGCGTGGGCCGGGAAGGTGGCAAGGCCTGCGAGGCCTTCTACACGGAAGAGAAGACCGTGACGATGCCGGTGGGCCAGCTGCCGTTGACGAAACTCGGGATGGGCTCACCGGAATAGGACCGGAGCAGCGCTGCCGGTAGTCCCCCCGCCCGACGCCTCAAAAGGCGCCGGGCGGGGTCATCAGGCCTGCAGTGTCTCCCCCGAATCCGCAGG
>CAYOXI010000017.1:0-41735 GCA_964407855.1 uncultured Chromatiaceae bacterium | reverse complement strand
GCCGGCGTCGCGGTCGGGCCGAGCTCCCAGTTGATGGCAATGCCGAGCAGCAATGCCCGGGTGTCATCGGCCAGCTCACGGGTCGTCAGGACACGCTCGCCCGCGTTCAGCGTCGTCCCGATTGCGAGATCCAGACCAACCGACGACGGTGAGCGCCACAGAGGCAGGCCAGCCGCATCCAGGATTTCGGCATACAGACCGGAACCGGGATTGCGCAGGCGTGGCTCCAGCAGGCGCCTGGGTATGGTGAGATTCCCGTCGGCATCTGGTTCGACGCCGCCGATCAGGGCGAAGACCTGCACTTCGAGCTGGGTGGCGAGCGCCTCGACGGCGGCGCGCCGGAAGACGATATCGAGGACGAGGATCGTGATGCCGAAGGCCGCCACGAGCATGACGGCCGTGATGACCAGGAGCCGGGTGCTCAGCAAACCACGCCGGCGCGCCATGGGCTGCCGCCTCAGTTGCTGTCGGGCGGCCGGGGCATCCGGTAGCCCTGCCCCCGCATGGTCTCGATCAGGTTGAGCGAACGATCCGGATCGAGCTTCTTGCGCAGGCGGGTCAGCAGCAC
The DNA here is from genome assembly GCA_964407855.1 of uncultured Chromatiaceae bacterium. Taxonomy (GTDB): domain Bacteria; phylum Pseudomonadota; class Gammaproteobacteria; order Steroidobacterales; genus SHZI01. Next base: position 41,167 of record CAYOXI010000017.1, on the reverse strand, counting down.
CTCGACCACGTTGCTGTCCCGCTCGAAGTCCTGGTCGTAGAGCTGGTCGGTGAGTTCCTGCTTGCTCACCACTTTCCCGGCGCGCATCACCAGCATCTCGAGGATGCGGTACTCGTAGGCAGTGAGCGTGACGACGCGCCCGCTGATCCGCACCTCCTTGGCCTGGGTATCCATCTCCAGTGGCCCGGCCCGCAGCAGGGGCCTGGCCTGGCCCGCCGAACGGCGTAGCAAAGCATTGATGCGCGCCTTGAGTTCATCCAGGTTGAAGGGCTTGACGACGTAGTCGTCGGCACCGGCGTTCAGGCCGTTTACCTTGTCCTGCCAGTGCTCCCGGGCCGTCAGGATCAGGACCGGGAAGTCCGCACCACTGGCCCGCAACCGGGCAATCAGTTCCACGCCGGACCTGTCCGGCAGCCCCAGGTCAACGATGGCCAGCTGCACCGCGAACTCAGCCGCAAAGTACTCGCCTTCGGCGGCGGTCGATGCCTCATCGACGGCAAAGCCCGCTTCCCTGAGACTGGCTGCCAGGGACTGGCGGAGCGCAGGATCGTCCTCGACAATCAGCAGGCGCATGGTTCTTCGTTGTTCCCGGACATCAGCGCATCTTGCCGGTCGCGGCATCCACCCGGTATTCGCGGAGGCTGCCCTCCGCCGTCAGCACCCGGATGTGATAGACCAGCGCCCCGGAGTCGGTCCGCCGCTCAACGCGGACCACCTTGCCGCCGGTACGCTCGCGGACCATGGCCACGGCCCCATCCTCGGAAATCCCGGCGGGCGCCACAAGGTTCTGGCCCTGGCTGACAGGGACTGCCAGCAGCAACGCAAGAAGCGCTCCCGGCAGAAGGCATCGGGTCAACAGGGGCATGCTGGACATTGTCAAGGGTGGACCGCCGGCTGGCAATGGCGACCGTACTATTGCGGGCAGGCACTGAACCCGCCGTGAATTCAGGCCCGCCGTTCGAGGGGCGTAGTGGCCGCTGGCAATCGGCGGAAGCCTCGGGCAATCTGCGCGCATGCCAACACTGCAACGCCTGCTCGACAATAATCGCGAATGGTCGGAGCGGATGCGCCGCCAGGATCCCGACTTCTTCGCCCGGCTGGCGGCCCAGCAGGGACCGGAATACCTGTGGATCGGCTGCTCCGACAGCCGGGTGCCAGCCAACCAGATCGTCGGTCTCCTGCCCGGCGAGGTGTTCGTCCACCGGAACGTCGCCAACGTGGTGGTCCACGCCGACCTCAACTGCCTCTCCGTGATCCAGTTTGCCGTCGAGATCCTCAAGATAAGGCATGTGATCGTCTGCGGACACTATGGCTGCGGCGGCGTCCGCGCCGCCTGGCAAAACCAGCGTCTGGGCCTCGTGGATAACTGGCTGCGCCATGTCCAGGATGTGGCCCAGAAGCACGCGGAGGCACTGGCCGCCGGCGATGACGACGAAGCGCGGGTGAACCGCCTGTGCGAACTGAACGTGATCGAGCAGGTGGCCAACGTCTGCCAGACCACCGTGCTGCAGGACGCCTGGGCACGGGGCCAGCCGGTGACTGTCCACGGCTGGATCTACGCGCTCTCCGACGGACGGCTCCGGGATCTGCAGGTGGATGCCGCTGGTGCCGCCGACCTCCAGCGGGTCTACCGGCGGGCGACCGGCGGCGGCGGGTTTGCTTGAGGCCGTGATCGGCAGTAGATTAGCCGGCAATTGACCGTCGCCGGTGTTGGGCCGGCGGACACTGACTCTGGCGCTCGACAAGGTCTCGTCAAGAAGGACCGCGGGCTATACGCGGTTGCTGAACAGGAGTTCACATGACGAGATCACTCACCGCCTTCGCGATCGGCCTGGCTACGCTCGGGCTGATCGCCACCCCCGGCCTTGCCCGGTCGCTCACGGACCTGGAGCGCCGCGTGGAAGCGGCCAATGAGGTGCTGGAAGACCTCCAGCGCATTCCCGAGCAGGCCATCCCTCCCAATCTTCTCAACCGCGCCTACGCGGTTGCGGTGATCCCCAATGTCGTCAAGGGTGGCTTCATCGTGGGCGGCAGCTACGGCCGGGGCGTACTGCTGGTTCGCCAGGATGATGGCAGCTGGAGCAATCCGGCCTTCATCCGGCTCGGCAACGTGGGTATCGGCTGGCAGGCCGGCGTCCAGGGTGCAGACCTGATCCTGGTGTTCAAGACCCGCCAGGGCGTGGACAACATTGCGCGCGGCAAGTACACGCTGGGTGGCAGTGCATCGGCCTCGGCCGGCCCGGTGGGCCGCACGGCCCAGGCGATGACCGACGGGGAATTCAAGTCCGAGATCTACACCTATGCACGCAGCCGGGGGTTGTTCGCCGGCGTATCGCTGGATGGCGGGGCCATCACCATCGACAAGGCTGCCAATACCACCTGGTATGGCAATGCGACCGATGGCGCTGCCAGCCGGATATTCAGTGGCACATCCATCGCCGGGCCGCCGGCCACCCAGGCGCTGATCAACACGCTGTCGGGCATGGCGCCCCGCGCCGACTGGAAGGAATCTTCCCGGCCCCGGCAAGCCGAGGCGCCTGCGTCCGATCCGGCCGGCAATCGCGGTGACAGCAAGACCTACGCCATCGAGGAAGGCGTGCAGCCTGCGCCGGAGACCCTGTTCTAGCCGGTTCCTTGTCTGGCTGACTCCCAGGCTCTGACCTGAAACGGCCCGCTGCCTGCCGGCGCGGGCCGTTTTTTTGGTGCGCATTGAGTGGGCAGGGATCGTCAGAGCAGCACCGCTTCGAGCCTGATGACGGTCTTCACCGAGTTGGCAATGAAGCACTGCTCGTGGGCCCGGGCGTGCAGGCGGGCGAATTCCTCCGCCGACACCGTAGCCCCCGGCGCGAACTGCACCCGGGGCCGCAGGGTCACCTGTGTGACCGCCAGTCTGCCGGCCTCGTTGGCCGCCAGCACACCCACCGCGTCGTCGTCGTAGCGGGCCACCACCAGGCGTCGCCGCGATGCAATCGCCAGGAAGGTGAGCATGTGGCAGCTCGACAGGGCGCCCACGAGGGCCTCCTCCGGGTCGAGGGCCGCCTCACTGCCCTGGTAGGTCGGCGCGGCAGAAACGGGAATACCCAGTCGTCCGCCCTTCACGCTCCAGGTGTGGTCGCGGCTGTAGTCCTCGTAGCTCATGGTGTCCGCCGTGTTCTGCCAGCGAATGGCGGTGCGATGCTCTGACATGGATGCCGCTCCCGGGGTGCCCAGTCGGGTATCATTCCGCCTCCCATGGACATCAGCAACCAGCACAACCTCCGGCATCCCCCGCCGCCGCTTCAGGCCCTGCGTTTCGGCATCCGGGTGAGCATGCCGCCGGGGGACACCTTCAGGCTGGTGCTGGGCAGTGACTGGCAGCAGGAACACTGGTTCGCGACGGCGGCCGAGCGTGATGCGGCGCTCGCGGAGATGGGCCACCGCCATGCGTTCAGCCGGATCGGTGATACCCCGAGCATCCTCCTGCAGCCCATCGAGCGCTGAGGACCGGTCCTGATCACCCCGCTGCTGATCCTCGCCTGGGGACTGGCGGGCGCCACCGCCGAGGAGGTGGTGGTCACGGCCACCCGCTATCCGTCCGCGACCCTCAACCTGGCCGGCAATACGGCACGGGTGGATGGCAGCCGCATCGAACTGCTGAACGCGGTCCACGTCCATGAGCTGGGCACGCAGATTCCGGGCGTCTGGATCAGCCGCGGCAGCGGTCAGGAGAACCTGACTGCCATCCGGTCACCGGTGCTGACCGGACCGGGCTCCTGCGGGAGCTTCCTGATCCTCGAAGACGGCATGGCCAGCCGGCCAGCCGGCTTCTGCAACGTGAATGAACTCTTCGAACTGCCGTCGGAACTGGCCCGGTCCGTGGAAGTGATCCGGGGACCGGCGCCAGCACTGTATGGCTCCAACGCAGTCCACGGCACGCTCAACGTCCTGCTCCCCGACCCGGGCGCCGACGGTTACCGGGTCACCGGCGAACTGGGCCCGAACCGGTACTTCCGCAGCACGCTGGTCGCCGGGACACAGGGCGCCAACGAGGCAACGGGCATTGTGGGTGGCCTGCTGTGGGACCGGGATGGCGGCTTCCGGGATGAATCGGACTACCGGCAGGTCAAGGCCTTTCTCAAGGGCGCTACGCGGCTCGGCGATGGTCGGCTGGAGCTCGGCCTCAGCGGCAATCTGCTCGATCAGGAAACCGCGGGCTTCATCGTCGGGAAAGACGCCTACCGGGATCCGGCCCTGCGGCGGGACAACGCCAACCCGGAGTCGTACCGCAATGCGGACAGCCAGCGGCTGGCGCTGCGCTGGCAGCCTGACAGCCGGAGCGGCGAACCGGACTGGGATCTGCGCCTTGTGCTCCGGCGCTCCGAGATGGACTTTCTCCAGCATTTCCTGCCGGGCCAGCCGGTGGAGAAGAACGGCCAGGTCAGCGGCAGCGGCACGCTGCTGCGCTTCACGGCGTCGGGCCGGCTGCGCCTCTCCACCGGCCTTGATGCCGAGTTTGCCCGGGGCTATCTGGAGGAGTTCCAGGAGAACCCCGAGACCGGCAACCCGCCGCGGCCGGCCGGCCAGCACTATGACTACACGGCCCGACAGTACCTGCTTTCCCCGTACGCCCAGGGTGAGCTGGTCCTTGATCCACGGTGGACGCTCACCGGCGGCCTGCGCCTGGAGCACCTCAGATACGACTATGACAACCGCATGCTCGACGGCAATACGCGGGACGATGGCACTCCCTGCCTGCCGGTGCCCTGCCTGTTCAACCGGCCCGGGGACAGGTCGGATGACTTCACCAGCCTCACACCGAATGTCGGCCTGCTTTACCGGCCCGGTGAAACCAGTTCCGTGTACCTGACACTGACCCGGGGTTATCGCGCACCACAGGCTGCCGAGCTGTACCGCCTGCAGGCCGGCCAGGATGTTGCGGACCTAGATGCCGAATCGATCGACAGCGTGGAACTGGGCTATCGCTGGCTGTCACCGGGACTGCGCGCGTCGACCGCGGCCTTCGCGATGCGCAAGAAGGACTACATCCTGCAGGATTCCAACCGCTTCAACGTCAGCAACGGGCGCAGCCGGCACGTGGGCGTCGAGGCCGACTTCGAGGCTCGCAGCAGCAACGGCCTGTACGCGGCGCTCGCCGGCACGTGGGCCCGGCAGACCTACGATTTCAGCGCCGCGATCACCGGCGGTGAGACCATCACGTCGGGCAATGACATTGATACGGCACCGCGCACCCTCGGCAGCCTGAGGGTCGGCTGGGACGGCCCCCTGTGGCTTGTTGAAGCCGAGTGGCTGCACCAGGGACGCTACTACCTTACCGCCCGGGAGGCAGAGTCCTATCCGGGCCACGACCTGCTGAACCTGCGCGCCGCCTGGGACGTCGCGCCGTCCTGGACCGTCACATTACGCGTCAACAATCTCACCGACCGGCTGTATGCCGACCGCGCCGATTTCGTCTCCTTTGGCGGCTACCGCTACTTTCCCGGCCGGGAGCGGGAGACCTTCGTGCAGCTGGCCTACCGCTCGCGCTGATCCGGCGGTCCGTCACCGCCCGTCCAGCCGGACCAGTCCCGCCGGTTGGCGGCCACGTGGAACAGTGCGGCGATGACCCGCCGGTCGTAGCGGGCCCCCGCCCCCCGCATCAGTTCCTGCAGCGCTGCCTCGATCGAGACCCCCTGCCGGTAGGCCCTGGCGCTGACGAGTGCCACGAAGGCGTTGGCCACTGCCAGGATGCGCCCTGGCAGGGACAGCTGCTCATCGCTGAGACCGCGGGGGTAACCACTGCCGTCCAGCAGTTCCTGCTTCTGGGCGATGATTTCCAGCACCGGGCCATCGAAGTCCAGGCCCTTCAGCAGCTCGAGGCTGTAGTCCACATGCCGGCGCAGCAGCTCGCGCTCCGCCGGGCTCAGGGGATCCGTCTTGGTCAGGAGATCGCTGGGCAGCAGGATCTTGCCGATGTTCGCCAGCGTGGCAGCCAGCGTCAGTGTGGCGCGCTCGGCCGGCGGGAGCCGCAGTTCCTCGGCCACGGCCTCGGCCACCTCGGTCATCCGGTTGGCATGATGGGCCGACCACGGATCATGCAGTGCAACCACGTCGGACAGCGTCGCGACCAGGTTGCGCAGCAGATCCCCGTGGCGCTGGTCGGCCACCTGCAGGTCGGTGACGTCGCTCAGCACCAGCAGCACGAGCTGACGGCGCTCGCCGATCCGCTCGACGGGCAGCACGCTGGTCTGGAAACTGCGTGGCGACCCACCCAGCGTCAGGGACAGCACCTGCTGAACGCCCCGGCGGGCGCGGCGCACACTGTCACCCAGCTCCGAGAGCAGGGCAGCACCGGCGTGCCCGAAGATACCGGTCAGCCGGCCGCCCACCAGCGACGATATGTCGCTGTCTGCCGCCAGCGCCGCAGCCCGGTTCACGAACAGCACCTGCTGCTCCCGGTCCACCAGCACGGTCAGCACATCGAGGTTGTCGGTGATCGTGTGCAGCAGGTCGGTCTGCTTCTGCAGCTTGGCTGCCTTGACCCGCAGCTCCTCGGCCTGGTGGCGGGCCCGCACGCTGCTGCCGTGCCGCCAGGCGGCCACCCCGAGGGCCGCAATCGACACCAGCAGCAGTGACAGCGTGGCCAGCAGGAAGCGGCGACGCTCATTGGCCACGCTCAGCGCCTCGCCGGCATCGACCTGCTGGACCAGCACCCAGTCCTGGCCCCGGATCCGGCGGCCCACCTGCAGCACCGGCACACCGCGGTGGTTGGGCAGGCTCACGAAACGTTCCGGCGCCATCACCGCGGCCACTTCAGCGACGTCCGTGCGCTCGACGGGCAGGGTCCGGCGCAGCGCCTCGGCACCGTCACGGGTGGGCGACAGGAACAGCACGAAATCCTCGCGGGCGACCAGCAGCAGCGTGTCGGTGGATTCGACGAAGGCCGGCCCGCGGCTCAGCAGGGGAAAAATTTCCCGGCTGGCATTGCGCACACTCAGCAGGACGCCGATGGATTCGCCGCCGGCAGTACCGGTACCCTCCACCGGAGTGACGGCCAGCGCCGTGGCAAGGACTGGCTGATCGTCGGCGCCCGGCAGCAGTTCGACCAGCACCTTGCCCGGCGATTCACGGGCGCGGGTTGCGATATCGGCGTAGCGCCCCTCGCCACCGCTGAGACCCGGTGTGGCGACCACCGGGCGCAAGTCCCTGTCCAGCAGCAGGAGGCCGCCTGGAGCCGGCTGGGGCAGGTTCACCGGCAACCGGGTCTGCGCGTCCGGGAGGTAGCCACCCCGGTCGGCAGCCGCGATGAGCAGGTTACGCAGGTAGGTGAGTTGCCCGGCTGCCGGCGTGCTGTCCGGCTCCGCAGTCGCACCCTCTGGCGCGCGGCGCCGCGCCTCGGTGACCTGCCACAGGTAGAGCTTCAGCGAGGCATTGCCGGCCAGTTCCTCCAGATCCCGTCGGCCACCCGCCAGCAGCCGGGCAACTCCGTCCGCCCGCGCATCGGCGACGAGGCCCAGCCGGGATTCCCACTGGAGCAGGTCGCGCTCGCGTTCACCGCGGAGGTACAGGTTGATCAGGAAGGCGCCGGCCAGCAGCAGCAGCAGCAGGCCGCCGAAGGCCGCGGCCACGCCGGGACCCGGCTTTGGCTGCGGGTTGGGCGGCGCTTCGGCAGCAGGCGCCGGACCAGTCACGTACGGGGCAGGTGCATCCACCAGCGGGACTCGTTGATCGAGAACACGGGTACGTAGTGCACCACATCCTGGTCCCGGAGTACCGCCTGGACCTGATTGTCGAGAATATAGACCTGATTGCCACGGGCGAAGGCCAGTACCGCATGGGGCACACGGAGATTGGTGTCCTGGACCACGACCAGGCGCATCTGCTCGGGCGGATAGCCCAGCCAGCGCAGCGAGAAGAGCTTGGTGATCACGTAGTCTTCACAGTCCCCGCCGGCGCCGAGGAACTCACGGGGAATTGCCCAGTAATCCTCCAGCCCATAGTTGTCGAGGTCCAGCACATAGGGCCGGCGGTTGGCGTAACGATTGATGGCCTGCAGCTGGGCCTCCAGCGGCAGGCCGCGTGCGTCGTCCAGCACCCGCAGCCACTCCGCCATATGGCATCGGTTCAGGGTGGGGGCGCCACAGTCCCCGTCCTCAAGATCGTCGCGAAGATGGCGCTCGAGGGCGCTGAGCCACTGGGGAAAGTCACTGAGCCCTGCCTGGGCGACCTGCGGGTAACCGAAGAGTTGGGCCGGAAATGCTGCGGGTGCCGTCGGCAGCAACGCGAGCAGGCAGGCAATCATCGCGACTTTACCTAAGCCAGAAGCACGCCACCGCAGGGTTGGTTCGGTGGAGCCTGATAGGCTAAGGTATGGCTTCATCACCTCATCACAATAACAACTTTCATGTCCAAGCTGTTGATTGATGGCATACCACTCTCCGGCCTGCCCATGCTTGTCCTGCTGGTACTGGCCGGCATCGCTGCCGCGTCCCCGGCGGCACTGGCCGAGGGACTGCAGGCGGATTTCGATGCGGCACTAGAAGCCATCGAGGAAGACCGCCTGCGTACCGCCCGCGAACGGCTCAACGCACTGCTCGCGGCCAACCCGTCGCTCAGCCGTGCACGGCTGGAGCTGGCCCGGGTGCACTACCTCGACCGGGACTACGCACAGGCGCGAAGCGAGGCCCGCCGGGTGCTGGAAGATCCAGACACGCCACCGTCCGTCCGCGTCACGATCCTCGCGTTTCTCGCCCAGATTGATGCAGACGAGAAGCGCCTGGCGGCCCGTCACCAGTGGGCCCCGTCCCTGTATGCGGGCCTGATGTACGACTCCAACGTGAATGTCGGTCCCTCCCGGGACATCATCAACACCGGCTCCGTCGTCTGCACCCCGGCCCTCCCCTGCACGGCGGGCAGCCCGGAGAAGGATTTCGCCGCGGTGATCAGTCCGGGCATCGTGCACACCTACAACCCCAACCGGCGTTTCGAGTGGGGTGAGCAGCAGGGTTCCTTTCTCTGGGAGAGTCAGGCCAACGCCTACTACCGCGCTTACTTCGACGAGAGCGACTTCAATCTCGGCGTGCTGACACTGCGTACCGGACCCGCCTGGGTGGTACCCGGTCGCTGGCGGGCCGGCATCGGCCTGCAGCTGGACCAGATTTTTCTCGGTGACGAGAGCCTGGCCCTGTTTACTACCCTCAACCCGAACATCAGCTTCCAGGTGGGTGACAACATCGGGATCTCGCTCGACGGCGTGGTTACGCAGCGGCACTACTGGGAGGACAGTGAGGAAGACCGGGATGGCTGGTACCGGAGTGCATCGCTGCTGGTAACCCGCTATTTCAGCGAGCGGCGCTTTGCCCTCCAGGCCGGCGCCGGCTATGCCGACTTTGACGCGGATGCGGACCGGTTTGGCTACCGCGGCCCGGAACTGACGGGCGGCCTGCTCTGGCAGGCCTGGCCCGGCGGCCTGGCCTACGCCCGGATGACTTACCGGCGCTACGAATTCGACGGGCCGGAGAGCTTCCCGTTTGAGGACCAGGTCCGGGACGACGATGAACTGCGGTATGTCCTGGGTTTCCAGCACGACTTCCGGGCTGGGGCTCTGCAGAACTGGTCGCTGCTCGGCAGCTGGACCCATACCGACAACGACTCCAACGTGCAGATCTATGACTACGACCGCGATATGTTGAATCTGGGCCTGTCCCGGCGCTTCTAGCCAGGCGGGCGAGGTCGGAATGGGACGCCGTTCTCATTTGTTTGCGGTGTGTCGTGACCTGGTTGCAGCGTTGATGTAAAAGTGCCTCACAGAACTTCATACAGACAAGCCGGCAAGCCGCCCCAGCGTGAGGAGAGCGGCAGAGCGGTGCGATACAAGTGGGAACCCCGATGAACAAGCTGTCTGTCGCCGGACTGGTATTGGCAGCCGCGCTGCCGTTGCTTTCTGCCGCACCTGCGCTGGCCCAGTCCAGCGACGGGGTCCGCCCGGACCAGGATTGCGCGGCGCTGCTCGAACGCTGGGCCACGGATCCCAAGGTGGCGCCTCGCCAGGTGATCAACGCCTGCAAGGAGCAGCTCGCCTCGGCCGTTCCGGCCTCGCTCCCGCCACCGCTGCCCGCGCCGGTGCAGGCCGCCCGCCTCGATCCCTGCTCGGGTCCTGACGCCGCCGGATCGGTGCTCTGCTGGGGCCCCTGGTCGGCGCTCGCCCCGGCCGCAGCCGCTGCCGCGGCGCTGCCTGACATCCCGGACAGCATCAACGACTGCGCCGACCTGGCCCGCATCGCCGACCAGTGCGTACCGCTGCTTGTGCCCCTTGCCCCGGAACCGCCGCTGGGCAGCTGCCCGCCGGGCACGCCCTGCGGCTTCGCCACCATCGTGGCCGGCATCACCAGCAGCGGCGACGTCGCAGACACCACCTTCGGGCGCATCACCGTGGCACCGGATGGCAGCCAGTTCAGCATCGAACCGGAAGCGGGTGGCGGCACCATCAATTCGGTGAGCGGCATGAACACCACGATCACGCCCCGGGACGATGGCTATGGCAATCTCCGCGCCACGGGCCAGGTCGGTGACGAACAGTCGCGGCTCGTCGCCCGTGTCGTCCAGGGCGACGAAGGCGAGTTGCTGCTCGCGGCCGATGTCTGGAGTCACGGCAACCGCGCCGCCGGACCAGCCAACGCGCAGTCCGGCTATTTTGCGTGGGGCACCGCTACGAGCCAGGCAGGCCTTGACGCGCTGAATGCCGGCAACGTGAGCCTGCGCTTCAGCGGCCCGATGTCCCTGGACAACAGCACGATCGCCGCGATGACGCTGAACCTGGGCGCGAGCCCGACCTGGACCGGCACCTGGACCAACCCCGCCTGGAACTTTGGCGCCGGTGGCAGCGTGAGTGGCGCCGACCTGATCTCCCGCCCCGACCAGTTCAGCAGCAATGTCACCGGTAACAGCTTTGTGCAGGGCGCGCTCCTGGGCGAGGCCGGCAACCGGGGCATTGCCCACATCATCGACGTGACCCTGGATGGCCCGGGCCGGATCAAGGACGTGGGGCTGATCCGGGAAACCGGCGTCGCCATCCCGGCTGGTATCGGGCCCTAGTTTCAGAGAGAGATGCAGATGAAAACCCCCTCCTTGACCGCGCTGCTGTTCCTCGCCGTCTGTAGCAACGCCCACGCTGCCAGCCTCAGCCTGGTGACACCGGCCGGGAGCGTTGTCGAGAACAGCCTCTTCACGGTCACCCTGGAAATGGACGCCCGGGATGCCCCCGGCGCGCACCCGGGACTGTTCGGCGGTGCGGTGCTGATCAGCTTCGACACCACGCTGCTCACCTACCAGAACGATTTCACCCTGGCGCCGGGACTCAGCTACTTCAGCGCGCCCGCGGTGAGCAATAACGGCAACCTGCAGACCCTGACCTTCGGCTTCGACAATGGCGTTGACCTGGGCGCGGTGGGCACCCTCAGCTTCCGCGCCATTGGCCCGGTGGACAGCGTGGCCAACATCGGCCTGGCCGATGCGGACGACTTCTTCGGTACCTTCATCAGCTACGTGCCCACCTACCAGCCCTTCTATCCGGAATTCAACCCGGTCCAGGTGCAAATCTCGCCGGTGCCGCTGCCGGCGGCGGCATGGCTGCTGCTCACCGGCCTCGGCGCCCTTGGAATCAGCCGTCGCTGGCGTCCCGACTGCTGAAGACCGTGCCCGCATGACGGGGCGCAGGACTGCCCGCGCTGCTGCGGGGCTGCCGCTGCTCCTCCTCCTCTCGGTAATCGGCAGGCCACCACTGGCGGCCGCCGCCGACCTGCCGGACCCGGACTGGCACATCCCCCGTACTGCGGCTGACACACCAGCGCCGGATCACCCGGCCTACCGCCGGCTGATCGCCGCGCAAGCCGCCTATCAGTCCATCGCCGACGCGGGTGGCTGGCCGGCCGTGCCGGTGGAACCTGCGCTGATCCCCGGGGCACGCAGCGCGGGCGTGCCGGCACTGCGCAACCGCCTGCGCGCCACCGGCGAGTTCAGCGCTGACGTGAACGCGGATGCCTGGTTCTTTGATGCAGCGTTGTTCCGGGCGCTGCAGGCCTTCCAGGCGCGGCACGGCGTGCCGGCCACGGGCACGCTGGATGACCGCACCCTCCAGCTGCTGAACGTGCCGGCCGCCGAGCGCGCCCGTCAGCTCGCCATCACAGCCCAGCGCTGGCGCTGGCTGCCCCGGGAACTTCCCGGCCGCTACCTGTGGGTGAACGTGCCGGAAAGCACCCTGGAACTGCGCGACAGGGGCGTGACCACCCTCAGCATGCGCGTGATCGCCGGCCACCCGGACCGGCCAACGCCGAGCTTCGTCGACCTGGTGCGCGGCGTGGACTTCAATCCCGCCTGGTCAGTCCCCCGGCGCATCGCCATCGAGGATCTGCTGCCCGCCCAGCAGGCCGATCCTGACTTTTTCGCGCGCCTCGGCATCCGCGTACTGCCGGGCAATGCGCCCGATGGCCGCCCGCTGGATCCGGCCCGCATTGACTGGGCGGCGCTGGGACCGGAGCGCTTTCCCTATCGCCTGCGCCAGGATCCGGGTCCGGCCAACAGCCTCGGCCGCTATCGCTTCGTGATGCAGAACCCCTGGGACATCTTCCTGCACGACACCCCGTCCCGGCGGCTGTTCGACCTGGGCAGCCGCACCCTGAGTTCGGGTTGCATCCGCCTGGAGGAGCCGGAGGCGCTGGTCGCGGCGCTGCTGGGCGAAGTACCGGCACCGGGGAAAGTCACGCGGGGCCTGCGTCTGGCCGAACCGGTGCCCATTTACGTGGTGTATCTGACCAGCTGGGTCACTGACGCGGCCGTGGTGCATTTCCGGCCCGACGTTTACGGGCGGGACGCGGGGCTGCGATAATAGTGGGCTTCCCGATCCAGTCCCCGAGTAGCTACAGGAAACCACGATGGCAGAACCCACCCTCACGCCGCCCGCCGGCGGCGCCAGGATCACCATCAGCAACGGCACGCTGACGGTCCCGAACAACCCCATCATTCCCTTCATCGAGGGCGACGGCACCGGCCCGGATATCTGGCGGGCCTCGGTCCGGGTGCTGGATGCGGCCGTGGCCAAGGCCTACGGCGGCAAGCGCCAGATCCACTGGCTCGAGGTGTACGCGGGGCAGAAGGCCTACGACAACTACAACACCTGGCTGCCCGACGCGACCGTGGAGGCCTGCCGCGACTACCTGGTGTCCATCAAGGGCCCGCTGACCACACCCATCGGCGGTGGCATCCGCTCGCTGAACGTGGCGCTGCGCCAGCTGCTGGATCTCTATGTGTGCCTGCGCCCGGTGCGCTGGTTCAGGGGCGTGCCCTCCCCGGTGAAGAAGCCGGAGGACGTGGACATGGTGATCTTCCGCGAGAACACCGAAGACATCTACGCCGGCATCGAGTTCGAGGCGGGCAGCGAGGGCAACAAGAAGTTCCTCGAGCTGTTCAAGGCCAGCTTCCCGAAGGAGTACGGCAAGATCCGCTTTCCGGGCAGCTCGGGGATCGGCATCAAGGCCATCTCGCGCGAGGGCACCGAACGCCTGTTCCGCTCGGCCATCGAGTACGCCATTGCCAACAAGCGCAAGAGCGTGACGATCGTGCACAAGGGCAACATCATGAAGTACACGGAGGGCGCCTTCCGCAACTGGAGCTACGCCCTCGCCGAACGGGACTTCCCGGGCCAGACCTATACCTGGGAGCAGTGGGAGCGCACCAAGGCCGACAAGGGCGAGAAGGCAGCCAACGAGGAGCAGAAGGCGGCCCTGGCCAGTGGCAAGGTGCTGATCAAGGACGCCATTGCCGACATCACGCTGCAGCAGGTGCTGACGCGGCCCGGCGAATTCGACGTGATCGCCACCATGAACCTGAACGGCGACTACCTGTCGGATGCGCTGGCCGCCCAGATCGGTGGCATCGGCATCGCGCCGGGTGGCAACGTGAACTACACGACCGGCCATGCGGTGTTCGAAGCGACCCACGGCACGGCACCGAAGTACGCCGACCTGGACAAGGTCAACCCGGGCTCGGTGATCCTGTCCGGCGAGATGATGCTGCGTTACCTGGGCTGGACCGAGGCCGCAGACCGCATCATCAGCGCCATGGACAAGACCATCGGCGACAAGACGGTGACCTACGACTTCGCGCGGCTGATGGACGGCGCGAAGGAAGTGAAGTGCTCCGAATTCGGCGACAAGCTGATCGCCAATATGTAGGCGGGGCGGAGGCTGCGGGCCGACGCGTAACTGATCACGACTTGCCGATAGTCCAAAGGGCCGGCGCCGCAGGGTGCCGGCCCTTTGCATTTCTGCACCTTGGCGCCAGATTTTCGCGGTTCCCGGCAGTCTCCGTGGTGCTACCATTGCCTGTATTACAGAACGTAATACAGGAGTCCCCCGATGTCTCTCATCAGCCTGCGCCTGCCCGATGCGCTGGACGCCCTGCTGGACCAGGAGGCGAAAGCCAGTAAGCGGGCCAAGTCCGAGATCGCGAGGACTGCGATCGCCGATTACCTGCAGAAGCAGACCCGCGACCGCTTCATCGCTGACTACGTACGCGGCGCCATGGGCGAGGACCGGGTGGAGTTGCTCGCCCGGGCAGAGGAATTCCTGCCCCTGGAGAACGAGGCGCTTGCACTAGCTGAGGCCCGTGGCAAATCACCGCATGCTGCAGCCCGGGAAAAGGCCCCGGCCTATCGCCGCGGAAAGGCCAGGCGACCGGCCTGATGAAGCGCGGCGAAATCTGGCTGGCGCGACTCGGCCCGGCGCGGGGCGTGGAGATCGGCAAGACCCGGCCGGTACTGGTCATCCAGGAAAATGCGCTGACCGCTGCGGGCTACCCCACCGTGATCATCCTGCCGCTGACCACCCGGATCCGTCAGGCGGCGGGTCCGGCGCGGGTATTGATCTCCCCGCGTGGCAAGCTCCGGCAGCTGTCCCAGGTCATTACAACGGAGCCACGCGCCATCGACCGCCAGCGCCTGCTGCAGGGTCCCCTCACCCGTCTGCTGCCCGACGAACTGTCGGCCGTGGAGCGCGGACTGGTGACGGCTTTGGGGATGAGTGGTCATGCCCTATGAGCTGGGTCTCTCAAGCCAAAACGGACTACCTCAAAATGAACGTGAACGAGCCGAAGCGGTCCGCGACAGGCTGTCGATCCCGGGGTAAGATCTTTCCGTTCATGAGGGAGACATAACGTGGCCGCGTCCCTGAAAGACCTCGAGAGAATGGCTCACGCTCTTCCCGCCGAGGAACGGGCCAAGCTGGCTGAGTCGCTTCTTTCGTCGCTTGTCGCGCCGCTATCCGACATCGAGGCACTCTGGGATCGGGAGATTGAGGCGCGCGTGACCGCCTACGATCGCGGCGAGATCCAGACCTACGCTGCGGAGGACGTATTTGCCGAAGCACGGCGCTTGTCTCGGTGAGATCGGCCCGGTTCGTACCGGCAGCGCGCCGTGAGCTACTCGCCGAGATCGTCCACTACAACCAGGAGCAGGCCGGCCTTGGCGCTCGCTTCACCGCCGCTGTCGAAGAAGCAGCAGCCCGCTCGCTGGCCTTTCCTCATGCCGGGTCCCCGGCTGCGGGGAATACCCGACGGGTGTTACTCCAGGGCTTTCCCTTCTCCGTCGTCTACCGCGAGGTCCCCGACGGCATCGTCATCTTCGCCGTTGCACACCAGTCACGGCGTCCAGACTATTGGGCGGCACGGGTGCAGGATCGCTAACCGATAACTCCAACCTACGCGCTGTAACCTGCAGCCGCGCCGGAGCGCGATGCCCGAGCAAGTAGGAAACGATGAAGAACATTATTAAATATCTCGGATTCGGACTATTAAGTGTCGTCATATTCTTCGTCGCGATTATCAGTATCACGAGCATTGGTGGAATCGCTAAAGAAGAAGCATTTCCGCCATATATCCAAGAGGCAGTGCCCAAACTCACAACCTGGGATATCGAACAGTACAAATTATTGATGTCCAAACAGGGCATGGCGAGTGCTACACCTGAGCAATGGCAGCTTTACCTAGACGTGTTTAAGAAGCTTGGCGAGCTGCAATATGTCGGCGTTCCAGAGCTAAAGGCCCGGCACGTAGCGTTTACGGTCTCCACGGCACCCACGACATTTGCGGTCTATTTGGTTCCGTTGACTTTCGATACAGGTGAGGCTCACGTTCAGTTGGGCTTGCAGCTAAATAATGGAGAAGTGGAGATTAATAGTGTTCATTTCATATCCGACCGTTTGCTCAAGTAAAGGATGTAACAGGCTGCGGACGTTCGTAGCCTACACCTGCCCGACTCAGCACTACGTGCTTCGCCGTTGCGCTGAGCGTCCTCAGAGTCCGGCTACGGCTATTCATGCATGGACGCTGGAGAGTACGAGCGCTCCAGCACAATAGAGGCTATGGATGCCTGGAGTTGGTGCGGCTTTGACTCCGGGCCAAAATGGCTCAATTTGACCAGTCGGCGAGATAGGTGACGGAACCGTCCAAAGGGATGGGTAACTGTCACCGGTATGAGCGGTCCTCGGACAGCAGGAAGGTTTAGGTCGACAAGGCAACGCTGATGGCCACCTACGAACTCGCGCAACTGAACGTAGCCATCATGAAGGCGCCGCTGGAGTCACCGGGCATGGCCGATTTCGTGGCAAACCTGGATCGGATCAACGCATTGGCAGAACGTTCGCCGGGCTTCGTATGGCGTCTCCAGTCCGACGATGGTGACGCTACGGGTTTGCGCCCAATGGGTGAAGGCACGCTGGTCAACATCTCCGTCTGGCAAGACGTGGAATCGTTGAACAGCTATGTGTATACGTCTGGGCATGTCGGGATCATGCGTCGCCGTAAAGAATGGTTCGAGCGCATGGGCGAATCGCACCTGGTGCTGTGGTGGATCCCCAGAGGGCACCGCCCCACCGAGCAGGAGGCCATCAGCAGGCTCGCGCTCCTGCGTTCCAAGGGACCAACTGCAGAGGCCTTTACGTTTCGCCAGGCGTTCCCGCCACCGGATGCCATTCGCCCCGCCGAGGCCGGCTGGTAGCGGGATGCTTTGTCTGAGGACTTGCTCACGATCCGCCGCACGCGATCGTGACTGCAGTCGCGTCAATCCCGGATGCGGAGGCAGAGAATCTGCCGCTGAAGCCCGCCGGACTCTGCAGGAAAGACGCAGCTCATGCCGACCAAGCCCCTCGAAAGACTGCTCTTTGCCCAGGGTGGCCGCTGCTTCTTTTGCGACGACCTGCTTGGCGCTGCCGAGGCCAGCATCGAACACGTCGTCGCACTGGCGAACGGTGGTACCAATGGCGACGAGAACTGTGTTGCCTGCTGCAAGTCCCTCAATCACCTGCTGGGCAGGATGAGCCTCAAGGAAAAGCTCCGGGTACTGCTCAACCAGCAAGGTCAATTCAAGTGCCCCAATGGCGGTGGTGGCGTCCGGCCGGTGGGGCCGCCCGACGAGCGAGTTGCGGCCATTATCGAAGACCTCCAGAGACGGGGAAGTGCCCGTCCACGCACAGTAAAGACCCTGTCCGGCACGATCCACGCCCTGTTCAGGAAGCAGCTCTCCGAGGTAGAAATCGCGTCTACGGTCGACCAGTTGGCAACCCGCGGCGTCATACAGATCAATGCCACCCGGGTCACCTACACCCTGTCCCCCGATCGGGGGCTGGCGGCCGCAGCTGACTGACCGTTCCGCTGGCACCCACGCCTCCCCGGCGCTACGCTTCGCCCATATGAACGCCCCCACCGCCGCCGGCAGCGGCAGCACCATGAACCGGGTGGTGATCCGCCCGGCCACGACCGCCGACCTGTCGACGATCTGCCGGCTGGTCGCCGTGCAGCTCAGCGAGCACCGCATCAGCCTGCCGACCGAGCGCCTGGTCGCGGCGGCCCGCGGTGTGCTCGTGGATCCATCCCGCGGCTTTTTCCTCGTCGCGTGGCAGGAACAGGTCTGTGTCGGCGTCGCCTACGTCTCCTTCGTCTGGACCCTGGAGCACGGCGGACACTCGGCCTGGCTGGAGGAACTCTATGTGCTGCCCGAGTGCCGCGGTGAAGGCGTGGGCACCGCCCTGCTCGAGGCCGTCATCCTGGCCTGCGAGCACCACTGCTGCGCGGCCGTGGACCTGGAGATCGATGAGGACCATGAGCGCGTGCGCTCGCTGTACGTCCGGCACGGCTTTGAATCCCTGCCCCGGGGACGGATCGTCCGGTTACTGGCCAACCGGAGCGGAAACTGAGACCCGGGTCGCAGCCCGGCAAGGCATGCAAGGCCGGCGCGTTGACATTACCCCGATCGCAGCCTAGCGTTCCCAAATAGCCAGACCCTCAAGGAGCTTCGCCATGGCCACCCGGAACCTGCGCACTGCGCTCGTCGTACTCACCGCAACGGCTGCCGTGACCCTGGCCCCGTCGGTCCAGGCGGCCGGCAGCGTCCACGCCGATGACGCCACTTTCGGCACGATGGTTACGGATGCCCTCGTGGCCCGTCCGCTCGGTCTCGGCGCCACCATCATCGGTACGGCGGCCTGGATCATCACGTTGCCCTTCAGTGCCCTCGGCGGCAATGTAAATGAGGCTGCGCAAACCCTGATCGTCGCACCGGCCCGTTACACCTTCGTCCGCCCGCTCGGCGAACTCTAGCGGCGGCTTCAGGGCGGCGCCCCGGCCGTCAGGCCGCGTCTGGTGCTGGCGGCGATTGCCCCGCACTGCTGATGCAGGCCAGAAAGCGCTCGCCGTAGTTGGCGAGCCTGCGTGCGCCCACACCCGACAACTGGCCTAGTTCCTCAAGGCTTGCCGGCCGGTGGCTCACCATCTCGGCCAGCGTCGCATCGTGAAACACCACGTAGGGCGGCACGCCCTGCTCCCGGGCCAGCGCCAGGCGCAAGGCCCGCAGCGACTCCCACAACACCTCGTCGGCTGGCGATGCGAAGGCACCCCGTGGGGCGGCGGTCTTGGCGGCCTTGCGCGACCTGCCGCCAGCCGTCGCCCGCGCCGCATCCCGGCGCAGGTACAGCGCTTCATCGCCACGGAGAACCGGACGACAGGCATCGGTGAGCCGCAGGCCGCCGTGGCCGTCCAGGTCCACCGCCAGCAGTCCCCGCGCGATCAGCTGGCGATAGATGCTGCGCCAGGCGGCGGCGTCCAGCTCCGCGCCAATGCCGAAAGTGCTGATCCGGTCGTGACCGAAGCGCTCAATGCGCTCGTCCGCCTTGCCCAGCAGCACGTCCACCAGGTAGGTCACGCCGAAGCGCTGGCCGGTCCGGTGCACGCAGGACAGCGCCTTCTGGGCCACCACGCTGGCGTCCCAGGTCACGGGCGGGGTCAGGCAGTTGTCGCAGTTGCCACAGGCTGCGGCCAGGATCTCGCCGAGACCGGCCAGCAGTGCCTGACGCCGGCAGCCCGTCTGCTCGCAGAGACCCAGCATGGCGTCGAGCTTGTGGCGCTCCACGCGCTTCTGCACATCCGCTGCCGCCGACTCTGCCAGCATCTGACGGAGCATGATGACGTCCTGCAGGCCGTAGCTCATCCAGGCATCAGCCGGCAATCCGTCGCGGCCTGCCCGGCCGGTTTCCTGGTAGTAGGCCTCGACGCTCTTCGGCAGCGACAGATGGGCCACGAAGCGCACGTTCGGCTTGTCGATGCCCATGCCGAAGGCGATGGTGGCCACGATCACCAGGCCCTCCTCGTTGATGAAGCGGGCCTGGTTGTCGCTGCGCACCTCGGCCGCCAGGCCCGCGTGGTAAGGCAGGGCCGGCACGCCCCGGTTGGCCAGCCAGCGGGCCAGATCCTCCACCTTCTGACGGGACAGGCAGTAGACGATGCCCGCCTGGCCGGGATGCTCCTCCTGGATGAAGCGCAGCAGCTGGTCGCGGGCATTGCCCGTGCCGGCCTGCATCCGGTAGCGGATATTGGGCCGGTCAAAGCTGCTGATGAACAGCCGCGGATCCCGCAGCGCCAGCCGCTCGACGATCTCCGCCCGGGTGCGCTCGTCCGCCGTGGCGGTGAGCGCCGCCCGCGGCACCGTCGGATAGCGGCTCGCCAGCAGGCTGAGCTGCAGGTATTCGGGACGGAAGTCATGGCCCCACTGGGAAACGCAATGCGCTTCGTCGATCGCGATCAGGGCCAGCGGTACGCTGTCCAGCAGCTCGAGCGTGCGCTCGAGGAGCAGGCGCTCCGGTGCCAGGTAGAGCAGGTCCAGCTCACCGGCCGAGAGCTGCGCCTCGATGCGGCGGGCCTCGGCGGGCAGCAG
This sequence comes from uncultured Chromatiaceae bacterium, assembly GCA_964407855.1. Taxonomy (GTDB): domain Bacteria; phylum Pseudomonadota; class Gammaproteobacteria; order Steroidobacterales; genus SHZI01. The sequence continues at coordinate 20,937 of CAYOXI010000017.1, read as the reverse complement.
CGTGGAATTCAGGAAGGCCGCCCGGACGCCGGCCTGCTGGAGCGTGGCCACCTGGTCCTGCATCAGCGAGATCAGCGGCGAGACGACGATGCCGGTGCCGAAACGCACCAGCGCCGGAATCTGGAAGCACAGGGATTTGCCGCCGCCGGTGGGCATCAGCACCAGGGCGTCATCGCCACCGACCAGGCTCGCTATCACCTCGTCCTGGGGCGGGCGAAACCGTTCGTAACCGAAGACGGTGCGGAGGATATGGGTCGCCTGGTCGGGCATCGGGGCAGCGTCGGAACCGGGTCGCGCATGATACCCGCCCGTCAGTACATCTGGCCCTCCGGCACGGGACCAAAGTACATCTCGAAACCGATCCCCACGCCCGGGTTGAATTCGCGCTTTTCCTCGAGAAACTCCCGTGGCCAGGTCGCGCTGGCGGAAAGTTCCATGAACAGCCACTCGCGCAGCACGCGCTGCCGGTAGCGGGTCTCGAAGCCGAAATCCTGGATACGGACATCGGCCCGGGTTTCGCCCAGCAGCAGGGTCGAAAAACTGATGGCCCGCCGGCGGCTCAGGCTCTGGAAGGCAGTCACCGAGGTGCCCCAGTCGAAGCCCTCCGTGTCCTCGGCCAGGGTCGCCGCATTGCTCCAGCGCAGCAGCCGGCTGGGGGACAGCAGGTGGTCCAGCGACACCTGGGTGGTGGCACCAAAGCCGCGGCTGTCGCGCCAGAAGGGTGTCTCGCGAAAGCGCAGCAGGGTGTCATCGCTGAACACCCAGTTGTGCCGGTAAGTGACCTTGACATAGGGATCGACCGGAAAGCGGAGGCGCACGCCGATGCCGAAGTCGAAGCCGTTGGCCATGCGATCCCGCGGCGAGTAGCCCAGCCCAAGCAACCATTCGTCATTGTTGACGCCCTGGAAAGCCGACGGCAGCTGGACCCGACTGTTGGCTGTCGGCTCACCGACCAGATCCTGCCCGTCGCCCCGGCCCAGCGTGAGCCGCGCCCGGTTCTCAAGGGCCGGCAAGGCGATGCGGGCCCGGAGGCGGAGGCGGGTCTCGAGCCTGTCCCGCCGGTCGTAGGTCTCGAAGAGCCCGAGGCGGCCAAAGGTGTCTTCGCTGTCCTGTTCCCGGCGCGGTGTGCCGAACAGCGAGTCGAACCACAGGGCGGTACCACACACGCCGGCGTACACGCCCTTCTGCATCCGGTCAATCACGGCACGGCCATCACCGCCCGGGTCGTCGCAGACTTCATGATGGGTGCGGGCACTTGTCCCGGTGACCTCTTCCGCGTCGGCAGGTGGGCCAGCCTGTGCGGAATTCTCGGGGGCCGGTTCTTCCGCCCGGGCTGCCAGGGCCAGCAGCAGGGCCAGCACCGCGAAGCCGTTATGTCGCATGGCGCGCATAGGCCCACTTTATCCTGCCGTCTCCCGGGGTTCTGTACACGGGCGCCCATTTGGACGCCCCGGGCCGGGTCTAGTGGTCGCCAGGTCCGGCAGCCGGCGGAGCCACGGGCCGAAGGCGCGCAATCTCGGCGCGATAGGCCGCTTCCTCGGCCCGCGCCTGGTCCGCGCTCCAGGCCAGATGGCGACGGGCCACGGCAATGGCGGCCGGCAGGGCGGCCAGGCCCAGGTCCCCACCCAGTCCCGCCATGCAGCGGCGGAGCAGCACGTCGCCGAGAGACCGGGCCCATTCCTCACGGGCGGCATGCACGACTTCCGCGCCAATCGCCCCCGTACCGGGCGCCAGCGGGGAGGCGAGATCCGGCAGATCCCGGGCGTACCGGGCCACGGCGGTCGCCCGGCTGCCATACACGTCCCAGAGGTGCTCCCGGCTGGCGGTACAGAGCAGCGGCGATCCGGCCAGTGCGCCCAGCACCTCGTCCCGGCTGGCCGTACCCCCCGGCAGCGGTTCCGCGGCCGTGCGGCAGGCTGCCCACGACCCGCCAAGGGCAGTTGCCAACTGGTCAACCACCTCCTCGGCCAGATGCCGGTACGTGGTGAGTTTGCCGCCGATGACGGAATAGAGGCCCCGGGCGAAACGGCCGTGGCGGCGGATCACATGCCGGCGGGTGATGGCAGCTGTCGCCCGCAGTCCCTGCCGCGGCAGGGGGCGGACACCGGTATAGGCATAGAGCACCTGGTCCCGCCGGAGTCCGGCATCGGGCAGTAGCGCCCGGGTCTCGCGGAGCAGGTAGTCGATCTCGTCCTCGGTGGGCCGCAACTGCCCGGGATCCTCATCGCAGCGGGTATCCGTGGTGCCGACCAGGACGAGACTGTTCCAGGGCAGTATGAAGAAGGGCCGGCCGTCGCTGCGGGCCTCCGCGTAGCAGGCCGTGACGCCGAATCCGGGCAGGCGCGGCAGCACGATATGGGTGCCCCGGGTCGGACCGAGAAAGCGGGGCAATGACGGCCCGGCGCCGGCCAGCACCCGGTCCACCCAGGGGCCGGCGGCATTGACCACCAGCCGGGCCTCGATCGTATCGTCAACCCCGCTCCCCAGGTCCCGGACGCGGGCTCCGGTCACGTGGTTGCCCCGGAGGAGAAGGTGCTCGACGCGGGTATAGGTGCGAATCGTCGCGCCGGCGTCGCGGGCCGCGAGGGCATTCTCCACGACGAGCCGCTCCACCCACGCGGCCTGGGCATCGTGATACTCGAGCGCCCCGGCAAGACCACTGCGCGCAAGGCCGGGCACGCTGGCCAGGGCCTCGTCGACGGACAGGCGCCGGTGCCCGGGCAGCGATCGCCCGGTGGACAGCAGGTCATAGACCCACAGCCCGAAGTCCAGGGTATTCATGCCGCGCCGGCTGTGGTCGTAGACCGGGATGAGGAGCGGCAGCGGCCGCACCAGATGCGGCGCGTTGCGCAGCAGGGTCTCCCGCTCGGTGAGGGACTCGTGCACCAGGCCGAGTTCGCCGAACTCCAGGTAGCGCAGTCCGCCGTGGATCAGCCGGCTGGACCAGCGGGTGGTGCCCTGGCAGAGGTCACCCTGCTCGACGAGACAGGTGGACAAGCCGCGCAGCGCGGCGTCCCGGGCAATACCGGCACCGTTGATGCCGCCGCCAATGATCAGGAGATCGAAGGCCACCGTCAGGGACGGATCTGGCCGGTTCCGTGCACGACGTACTTGTAGCTCGTGAGCTGCTCGGCGCCCACCGGTCCCCGGGCATGGATGCGGCCCGTGGCGATGCCGATCTCGGCCCCCATACCGAACTCGCCGCCGTCGGCAAACTGGGTGGAGGCGTTGTGCAGCAGGATCGCGCTGTCGAGGTCGTGCAGGAAGCGTTCGGCCACCACGCTGTCGTTTGCCACAATGGACTCGGTGTGACCCGATCCACAGGTGCTGATGTGGGTGATGGCCTCGTTGACATCGGCCACGACCCGGCAGGCCAGGATCGCGTCCAGGTACTCGGTGCGCCAGTCGTCTTCCGTGGCCAGCGCGAGCCGTGCATCCAGCCGGCAGAGTTCCGCATCGCCCCGGAGTTCGCAGCCCGCCTCGACCAGTGCGTTGGCGATGGCCGGCCAGTGGGTGCCGAGACAGTCCCGGTCAATCAGCAGCGTCTCGGCCGCGCCGCAGATCCCGGTGCGACGCATCTTGGCATTCAGCACGATGTCCCGTGCCATGCCCACGTCGGCCGAGCGGTGCACATACACGTGACACAGCCCTTCCAGGTGCCCGATCACCGGCACCCGCGCATCGGCCTGCACCCGGGCGATGAGGTTCTTGCCGCCCCGGGGCACGATCACGTCGACAAACTCCTGCATCTGGCCCAGCAGATAGCCCACCGCGTCCCGGCTGGCCGTCGGCACCATCTGGATCGCGGCCTCCGGCAGGCCGGCCTCGCCAAGACCTGCCACCAGTGCGGCGTGGATCGCGCGACTGGAATGGAAGCTCTCGGAACCACCCCGGAGGATCACGGCATTGCCGGACTTGAGACACAGCGCTCCGGCGTCCGCCGTGACGTTGGGCCGGCTCTCATAGATGATTCCGATCACGCCGAGCGGCACCCGCACGCGCTGGATGTGCAGGCCATTGGGTCGCGTCCAGTCGGCCAGCACGGTGCCGATCGGATCGGGCAGCGCGGCGACTTCCTCGACACCGCGGGCCATGGCCTCCACCCGCTTCGCGTCCAGCAGCAGGCGGTCCTGCAGTGGCGCTGCGAGCAAGCGCGCCCGGGCCGCCTCCATGTCACGGACGTTGGCCGCCAGGATCGCGTCACGACCGGCGCGCAGCGCGCCGGCCGCAGCCAGCAGCGCGGCCTGCTTCTGCGCCGCCGTTGCCCGCGCGAGCTCCGCCGCCGCCCGCCGTGCCGCCTGTCCCAGGCCGCGCATCGTGGCGGCAAGCTGGTCCGGACGTTCTGCAGTCTGAGGTGCGCTCATGGCGTGGCGTCCAGTATGGCCAGGTTGTCCCGGTGGATGAGCTCGTCCCGGCCACTGTACCCGAGCAGTCCGGCCAGTTCCTCGCTGCGCCGCCCCCGGATGCGGCGGGCCTCTTCACTGGAGTAGGCGACCAGCCCGCGGCCGAGGTCCCGGCCCGTCCGGCTGCGCACGATCACGGCGTCGCCGGTCTGGAAATCGCCGCTCACCTCGATGATCCCGACCGGCAGCAGGCTGCTGCCGGCGCGCAGCGCCTGCTCGGCGCCGTCATCGATCGTGACGCTGCCCCGGGGCACCAGCGTGCCGGCGATCCACTGCTTCCGGGCCTGCCGGGGCGTGCGGGCCGGCAGGAACCAGGTACAGGGGGCGCCTTCCTCGATGGCCTGCACCGGATAGGGACGGCGACCGCTCGCAATAACCGTGGCGCAGCCTGCCTGCATGCAGATCCGCGCCGCCAGCAGCTTCGTGATCATGCCGCCGGAGCCGAATTCCGTCGCCGAAGTGCCCGCCAGGGCATCGATCTCCGGCGTGATCTCGCGGACCACCGGAATCAGCTGCGCCGAAGGATTGTGCGTGGGGTCGGCGTCATACAGTCCGTCCACGTCGGACAGCAGCACCAGCAGGTCGGCGCTGGTCATCTCGGCGACGCGGGCACCGAGGCGATCGTTGTCGCCATAGCGGATTTCCTGGGTGGCGACCGTGTCGTTCTCGTTGATGACCGGGATAACACTGAGCCTCAGCAGCGTCTCGAGGGTGTTGCGGGCATTCAGGTAGCGGCGCCGGTTCTCCGTATCCTCAAGTGTCAGCAGCACCTGGGCGATGCGGATTCCGCGCGCTGCCAGCAGCTCCTGCCAGGCGTGGGCCAGCAGCACCTGGCCGGCCGCCGCGGCGGCCTGGGCTTCTTCCAGCCGGCGCTGATCGCGGGCGAGCCCCAGGTACCGCCTGCCGAGGGCGATGGCGCCTGACGACACCACCAGTACCTGCTGGCCGCGCTCCTGCAGCCGGGCCAGTTCGTCGGCCACCGTTTCCAGCCACGGGCGGTTCAGGCGGCCCGTGGCAGCATCCACGAGCAGCGAGGAGCCAATCTTGAGCACCAGCCGGCCAGCCGTGCGCAGGGTGTCGCCGTCGGGCGAGCGGGCTGCAGCCTGGGCGGTCATGGCTAAAGCGGGGGCTCAGGTGCTGGCGGCGAGTACCGGGACGCCACGGGCCACCGCGAGGGGCCCGCTGCGGACCACGGCCAGAATGCTGGCGTGACTCGTGATCCGCTGCAGGAAGCTGTCGATGCGCGTGGCAGCACCCGTGAGCTCCAGCGTGTAGCTGGCGGGCGAATCATCCAGTACCCGGGCGCCCTCGGTGCGGGCCAGTTCCCGGACCCGCTCGAGTCCGTCGGCGTGGAGCTGCACCTTTAACAGAATGAGCTCCCGCTCGATGTGATCGCCCTCGGTCATGTCGGCAATGGCGACCACATCCACCATCTTCAGCAACTGCTTGCTGATCTGGCCGATGACATGGTCGGAACCGATGGTCACGAGGGTGAGCCGGGAGACCTGGGAATCCTCGGTGGGTGCGACGCTGAGGGACTCGATGTTGTAGCCCCGGGTGGAGAACAGGGAGGCCACCCGGGCCAGGGCCCCGGCCTCGTTCTGCAGCAGGATGGAGATGATGTGACGCATGATGACCTGAAATAGTCACCCAGTTCCCCGTCTATTGCAATGCGAGAGTTCTTCGTTGAAACTCGCCGAAGATATGCCCCCGCGCACGCAAACCGCTGAAGCCCCCACCCACCCGCTCGCCGGCAAGCGCATGACCGGCGCCGAGATGATTGTCCAGGTGCTCGCCGACCAGGGCGTCGACATCATCTTCGGCTACAGCGGGGGCGCCATCCTGCCGACCTACGACGCGGTCTTCCGCTACAACAGCGACCAGTCGGATGGCAGTGACCAGTCCGCCCTGCCACTGATCGTGCCGGCCAACGAACAGGGTGCCGGCTTCATGGCCGCGGGCTACGCCCGGGCCAGCGGCAAGGTGGGTGTCTGCCTCGTCACCTCCGGCCCCGGCGCGACCAACACCGTGACTCCCGTGCGGGATTCCATGGCGGACTCGATCCCGATCGTGGTGATCTGCGGCCAGGTGCCCACCAATGTCATCGGCACCGACGCCTTCCAGGAGGCGCCGGTGTCCGCCATCATGGGCTCGGTGGCCAAGCACGTGTTCCTGGTGACGGACCCCCACCGACTCGAGGCCACGATCCGGACGGCCTTCGAGATCGCCATTACCGGCCGCCCGGGTCCGGTGGTCATCGACATTCCAAAGGATGTCCAGAACTGGATCGGCGAGTTCCAGGGCAGCGGCCTGCTCGAAATCGATGCCTACCGTCAGCGCATCGATGCGCTGGTCGCCAACGACATCTCGACCGCCGCCGCCAAGTCTTTTTTCGACATGCTGCGCGAATCCCGGCGGCCCCTGATCTACGCCGGCGGTGGCGTGATCAACGCCAACGCCTCGGACGCCCTGCGGCGCTTCTCGGCGCGCTTCCGGATTCCCGTGACCACCACACTGATGGGCATTGGTGCCTTCGACACCACCCACGAGCTCTCTCTGCAGATGCTGGGCATGCACGGCACACCGGCAGCCAACTACGCAGTGGAGGACTGCGACTTCCTGATCGCCGTCGGGTCCCGCTTCGACGACCGGGTGGCCGCCATCCCGGAAAAGTTTGCACCCAGGGCGAAGAAGATCGCCCACTTCGACGTCGACCCCTGCGAGATCGGCAAGGTAAAGACCGTCAACTGGCACCACGTGGGCCTGCTCGACCGGGACCTGCGCCAGCTGATCAGCTGGGCCGACCGGCACAAGATCAACACGGACTTCCCCGAGTGGCACGGCGAGATCGCGGAGCTGAAGCGCGTCTATGCGATGAACTACGACCGGCAGAGTCCCCTGATCCAGCCCAACCATGTGATCGAGGAGATCAACCGGCACACGCGTGGCGAGGCCATCATCAGTACGGGCGTCGGCCAGCACCAGATGTGGGCTGCCCAGTATTTCGACTTCCGCGAGCCGCGACTGTGGCTTACGTCCGGCAGCATGGGCACCATGGGCTTCGGCCTGCCCGCGGCCATCGGCGCCCAGTTCGCCAATCCCGGCCGCCTGGTCATCGACATCGACGGCGATGCCAGCATCCGCATGAACCTCGGCGAACTGGAAACCGTCACGACCTACCAGCTGCCCATCAAGGTCGTGGTGCTGAACAATTTCGGCGACGGCATGGTCAGGCAGTGGCAGAAGCTCTACTACCAGGGGCGGCTGTCGGCCACGGACAAATCCCTGCACCGCAAGGACTTCGTGCGCGCCGCCCAGGCGGACGGCTTTGAGTATGCCGTGCGCCTTGACCAGAAAGCGGACGTGGCCCGGGTGGTCGAGGAGTTCGTCGGGTTCCCGGGCCCTGCCTTCCTCGAGGTCATCATCGATCCGGAAGCCTACGTGTACCCGATGATCGGTCCGGGCATGGCCTACGACCAGATGATCACCGGCGACTTCATTCCCAGCCGCAACCCGGTCCGCGACCCCGGTACGCCGGGCGACAACTCCATGTTCTGATGCCTGTGGAACGCCGCCATGCTGAGTCCCGCTGAAGAGCTGGGGCTGGCCGGCGCGGCGCTGGACGCCCGGGTGGGGCGGGCCGTCCACCATATTCCCGATGCAACCCTGGCCTGGCTGTCGCGCCGGCTCGCCGATGATGCGCGCCTGAACGGCGTGATCTACGAGCGCGCCGGCGAGATCGAGCCCGTGCGCATCATGCTGCGTCCCCTGTTGGTGATGCCCGAACAGGTCACCTACCTGCAGAACGTCTGCACCGTGATCATGGACGCACTGAAGCGCCTGCCGGAACTCTACTTCAGCGACGCCGATGTGCGCCGGATCCTGCCCCTGGCCGCCGACGAGGAGGCCTGGCTGCGGGACTGCATGACGGCCCTGGAAGGCGGCCAGAATGCGCTCTACGGCCGGCTGGACGCGGTCTGCGACTTCACCGGCGCGCGCTGGCAGGACTCCCTGCAGTTCCTGGAACCCAACCTGTCCGGCGTCGGCGGCATCCAGCTGGGTCCGCTTGCGGATTCGCTCGTGATGCGGGACATCGTGCCCACCATCATCGCCCATGATCCCGGGCTCAGCATCAACCAGCCCCGCGACCAGCGGGACCTGTTCCTGCAGGTGCTGCTCGACCATGCGCGTGCCGTGGGCCGCCAGGGCCGCAACATCTGCCTGGTCGAGCCCAAATACGAGAGTGACGGGCCCAACGAACAGTCGGCCATGGCCCTCTACTTCCGCGAACGCCACGGGATAACCGTGGTGCATGCCGATCCAGCCGAGCTCCGGCTGGAGGGCGATGAGGTGTGGTACCAGGACACCTGCATCGACGTGGCCTACCGCGATTACGAGATGCGTGACCTGCTCGAGCTCGAAGCGGAGACCGGCCAGCCGCTGCTGGCAATGCGCGCACTGTTCCGCCAGAACCGCATGGTGTCGTCAGCCGGCGGCGATTTCGACCACAAGAGCTGCTGGGAACTGCTGACCGACGAGCGCCTGGTGCGCCGTCACTTCAGCAACCGGGAGCGGCTGGTGTTCCAGCGCCACATCCTCTGGACGCGGCTGGTGTCCGACCGCATCACCACGCTGCCCCACGGCAGCGGCAGCCTGCCGGCCTACATCCGGGAATTCCGCGAGCAGCTCGTGCTGAAACCCAACCGCAGCTACGGGGGCGAGGGTGTACACGTCGGCACGCTCACCACGCCGGAGGACTGGGACAGGCTGCTCGCCGGGGCCCTTGCCTCCGGCGATGATCCGCACCAGGCCTGGGTCGTACAGACCATGGCCAACCTGCCCGTGCAGGAGTTCCCGGTACTGGACGACGAAGGACGCGTGCACTACGAGCCCTTCTATGCTGTGCTGGGCTTCGCGCCCACTGATCATGGCCTGGCGATGCTCTGCCGGGTCTCCCAGAAGCAGGTGGTGAACGTCGCCCAGCACGGCGGCCTGGCCCCGGTGCTGGTGGGTTATCCGCCGGACAACCTGCGCTCGCCCATCCGGGCTGCGATTCCCCGGGAAGTAGCTGTAAAGAAGCTCCGGGACCGGATCCGCGAGCTGCGTGACCTGGACGCAGTGGTGAGCCTGCTGGACTGGGACGAGGAAACCGGCCTGCCACCCGGCGCCCGGGAACGGCGCGGCCAGCAGCTCGGCACCGTGGAGACCATCGCGCATGACCTCCTCGTGAGCGACACCCTCGGCGATCTCATCGAAGAGGTGCAGGAACTGACGCGGGACGATCCACTGTGGCAGGCGGAGCTCGCCGAGCTCCGCCGCGAGCGGCGCATCGAGCTCGCCGTGCCCCATGACCTGGTCGGCGCGCTGGCCGAGGCACGCTCCGCCTGCCTCGGCGTCTGGGAAGAGGCCCGCGCCGCCGACGACTACGCGCACTTCGCGCCGGCCTTCGACGCGCTGCTCAGGCTGGTGAGGGAGCGGGCGCAGGCACTGCAACGGGGTGGCGACCTCTACGACGGCCTGCTGGATGAGTATGAGCCGGGCATGACCCGGGCCCGGCTCGACCCGCTGCTGGGCGACCTGGGCGTGCACTTGAGGCGGCTCGTGCCGGTGCTAGCCGCGCGAACCCGCGACCAGGAACTGGCGTTGTCCGCGCCCTGTCCCGCGCCGGGTCAGGAGGCATTCTGCCGCCGGCTCCTCGCCGACATGGGCTTCAGCGCCGAGCGTGGCCGCGTGGACCGCTCCACCCATCCCTTCACCACGATGGCCGGCGAGGATGATGTCCGGCTCACGCTGCGCTTCGACGCGGCCAATCCGCTCTCCGGCATCTTCGCAGCCCTCCACGAGGGCGGCCACGCGCTCTACGACCAGGGCTTTCCCGCAATCCTGCACGACACCCTGCTGGCCGAGGCGCCGAGTACCGGCCTGCACGAATCCCAGGCCCGCCTCTGGGAGAACGGCGTGGGCCGCAGCGCCGCCTTCTGGCATCACTACCTGCCGCAACTCCAGGCCCTGTTTCCCGGGGCGCTGGCTGGCGTGGACGCGGAGCGCTGGCAGCGCAATCTCGCGGTGGTGCGACCGAGCCTGATCCGCGTGGAAGCCGATGAGGTCACCTACAACCTGCACATCCTGCTGCGCTACGAGCTTGAGACCGCGCTGCTCGCCGGCGACCTGCCGGTGGCCGACCTGCCCGCCGCCTGGGCTGCGGCCAGCCGGAAGTGGCTCGGCCTGGTACCCACCGGCGTACGGGATGGCTGCCTGCAGGATGTGCACTGGGCGAGTGCCGCCTTCGGCTATTTTCCGACCTACACCCTGGGCAACCTGTATGCGGCCCAGCTACTGGAAACCTATGTGGCCAAGCATGACCTGGCTGCCGAGCTCCGCGCCGGACAACTCCGGCCGCTGCGCGACTGGCTGGCCGCCACCGTCTACGGCTGGGGCTGCCAGCTGGGTACCGAGGAGATCATCCGGCGGGCAACGGGGCGGGGTCTGGACGCAGCGGCCCTGTTGCGACGGCTCGGGAGCCTGGCCAGCGACGGCGGTCCGGCGGGCCGATAAAGGCCGGCCGCGGTCGCCCACGTTCCAACCGATCGTTGCGTACGTAATACACGTCTTGACAGGACGCTGTCATGGAGGCTAACTGGCCATCATACGGTCCTGCGCGGGCTGCGGCCACGTCGCAACACGCAGGACCGGAACCGCCAACCGGAACGGTATCCGTGCGCGGCCACACCAGGGGAGGATCGTGCCAGTGAACAGGGGGAAATCGACCATGAGCAAGAGAAGCAGGACGTCAGGCGACGCGAGATCCGTGCTGGGGGCAGGCGTGGCGCTGCTGCTGCTCTATCACCCCGGTGCATGGGGCACGGAAGAAATATTCGTCACCGCCCGCAAGATCGAGGAGCGGGTCCAGGACATACCCCTGTCGGTCAGTGCCTTCACGGCCAACAAACTCTCTGATCTCAACCTCAGAAGTATTGACGACATCGCCAAGTTCACGCCGGGCCTGTCCTTTACCTCGGCCTTCGGACGCACGTCTGGTTCCGACCGGCCAGCAATCCGGGGTGTCACCACGATTGTCAACGGTATTGCCAACGCGTCCTCCGTTGGCTACTTCGTGGACGGCATCTACCTGAGTGGTACGCCCCAGTCCACCGAGATCTACAACCTGGAGCGGGTCGAGATCATCAAAGGCCCCCAGGCGGCCCAGTTCGGCCGGGGCACCTACGCGGGCGCCATCAATTTCATCACCCGCAAGCCCTCAATGGATGGCCTGGATGGCGGGGTAACCCTCACGGGCGCGGAACATGAAACCTACGAGGCCTCGGCCTGGATCAGCGCACCGCTCGTCGCGAACACCCTGGCCTTCTACCTGGGTGCGGGTTATGACACCTACGGTGGCGAGTACAGCAACCGGCCAACGATCTTCGGTGAGCAGGTCAATCTGGGCGAGGTCGGCGGCACTGAAAGTGTCAGTGCCACAGGCAAGCTGCTCTGGACGCCGGTGGACGGACTCGAGGTAACACTGAAGGGCGGCTTCCTGAGTACCGACGATGACCACCCGGCCATCATCCTGCAGGGCCGGAGCCAGAACAATGCCTTCTTCCGCAGCGCCACGAGTCCCCGGGCCCGGGAGTACTACCGCGGCACGGCCATCGTGGACGAGAACGCAGTGGCCCTGCGCACTGACCTGCTGGACCAGGCCTCAATGTCCGGCGTGGAACTGGACCGTACCCTGGCGTCCCTCTCCATTGCCTACACCGAGCCCAACGGCTACCAGTTCCTGAGCACGACGGGCATTATCAGTGACGAGGAGAAGACCGGTTTCGACGTCTCCTACGCCGGCTACGACCCACTGCCCTTTGGCACACAGGCAGGGGCCTTCCTCCAGCTGGACGAAGACGAGTCCGACAGCTTCGCCCAGGAGTTCCGCGTCACCTCGCCCCTGGACCGGTCGCTGCGCGTTACCGCGGGCGTTTACTTCCTCAAGTTGGAGAGCAAGGAACTGGTGAACAACCGGGTACCCTTCCCGGCCGCGCCAGGCACGCCGGCAGTGGCGGTTCCCCAGGCGGGCGCAATCAACCTGACCACCGAACGGGTGGAGAACCGGGCTTTCTTCGCCGGCCTCGACGTCGACCTGACGGACCGCTTCACCCTCGGCCTGGAAGGCCGCTATGCGCAGGACGAGGTCCGCCAGTTCAGCTTCCTGAACCCGCAGACGCCCGGCGCCCCACTGGTCGTCGATCCGGGTTGTGGTCTGGATCTGTGCCAGAAAACCTTCAGCAGCTTTACTCCCCGCCTCACTGCGCGCTACCTCATGCAGGACGGTATCAATCTCTACGCGAATGTCGCCCGCGGCACCAAGCCGGGCGACTTCAACGCCTCGGTGCCGGAAGGTCGTGAGGATCTCCGCGCCGTCGACGAGGAAAAGCTCTGGAGCTACGAGGTCGGGGCCAAGACCGAGTGGCTGGACCGGCGCCTGGTGGCCAACCTGGCCGTGTACCACAACGATGTGGAGGACCAGCAGCTCACGCAGAACATCGAGATTGCGGGTATCCCCCAGTCCCTGCTGCAGAACGTCGGCAGGACCGAAGTCTGGGGCGCCGAGCTCGAGACCACTTTCAGCTTCACGGACAACCTCACCGGCGGCCTGATCGCTGCCTGGACGGATTCCGAAATCAAGGAGCGCTTCAGCGCCGACCAGGCTGACCTGGTGGCTGACATCACGGGCTATACCTTTGTCTCCCGGGCCCAGTACGACCTGGATTTCGGCAGCGTGGCAGGCAATCAGTCGCCCCGTATCCCGGAGTTCCAGTTTGGGCTCTTCGGCCGTTACGACCTGCCCATGTCCTGGGGCGGCCTGTTTTTCGCCAGCGACTTCAGCTGGGAGGATTCAAAGTTCGCCCAGGAACACAACCTGATCGAGACCGGGAGCCGCTCCCTGCTGGGCGCGCAGATCGGCGCCAACTGGGGCAACTGGCAGTTGACGGTCTGGGGCAAGAACCTGACGGACGATGACACGCCTCTGGATGTCCTGCGCTACATCGACCGGCGGGCCTCCGAAGGAGGAGCCCTGACCGGTTGCACCGCCCCGCCCAACAATGGTCCAGCTGACCTGTGTGCGGGCTCCTCGACATCTGGCCGGGGCTTCGCCCTGACGCTGCAGCCGGGCCGGCAGATCGGTGCCACACTGGCCTACCGCTTCGGTGGATAATCCCTGAGCAACTAGAACCGCCCACACGCAAGCCGACGCCGGCAGCCCGCCCTGCAAGCAGGCCGGGCTGCCGGCGTCCCCTTTTAAGGACCCTTGGCAGGCCGATGCGTCTTCCTCGTCCACGGTCGGCCACGAACCGCCGCCGCTTCATCCAGGGCCTGGGCTCGGCCGCCGCGCTGGCCGCCGGCGCCCGGACCCTGTCTGGTTGCGCCAGCAGGCCCCGGGATGCGCAGGTCATCGTCATCGGCGCGGGACTGGCCGGGCTGAATGCGGCGCTGCTGCTCGAGGAGCAGGGCGTCGACGTGCTGATCCTCGAGGCCAGCCCGCGTATCGGCGGCCGCGTCCACACCCTGGATCAGGTACCCGGCCGGCCCGAGGCCGGTGGTACCGAAATCGGCGCCGGCTACGGGCGCGTCCGGGATATGGCTGCGCGGGTTGGCGGCGGCTTGCGGCTGGAGCGCTGGATGGACACCGTCGAGCTGGCCCTGGTCATGCACGTAGACGGACAGACCTACGCGCTGTCCGACTGGGCCGGGGCGACGGCCAACAACCTGCCCGACAGCGAACGCAGCCTCATCCCGGCTGCCCTCCTGGCCCGCTATGCCGCCCGGCCATCGCCCCTGGCTGATCTGGACAGCTGGCTCAGCCCGGCAGCGGCAGAACTGGACATCTCCTACGGGGAGTACCTCCGCGCCCGGGGCGCCAGCGAGGCAGCCCTGCGCATCCTGAGCCGGGAGATCCCGTCCGGCGACGTGGCAACCATGTCGGCACTGTGGCAACTGCGCTCCGAACGGGCCTTCAGCCTGATGGGCAGCCTGCAAGACCTGGACCGGATCAGCGCCGGGTCAAGCCGGCTGACCGAGGGAATGGCCGCGCTGCTGCGCCGGGAAATCCGGCTAAACACGCCGGTAACCCGCCTGACGACCGCACCAGACCAGGTGCAGGTCCGCGACAGCAGCGGCAGGACATTCCGGGCGGAGTCCGTGATCTGCACAGTCCCGCTGACACTGCTGCGGCAGATGCAGATCGAACCCGCCCCGCCGCCGCTGCAGGCAGCCGCGATCCGGGAAATTCCCTATGGACCAATGACCAGTGTCTACTTCACTGTGCGTTCGCGTTACTGGGACGAAGACGGATTACCCGCCGGCATCTGGAGCAATCAGGGTTTCAACCAGATCCTGCCCTTCGTCCGGGCAGAGGGTGACTACCTGTGGATGATCATCAAGGATGCGGCCTTTGCCGGCCTGGGGGACGACGAGATCCGGGCCCGCACCACCGCTGACCTGGCCCGGATCCGACCAAGCACTGTAGGCCGGGTGGAAGCCACCGCCGTAGTGAACTGGAGCAGCTATCCGTGGATGATGGGGCACTCTACCTACTTCGAGCCTGGCCAGATCACCAGGTTTGGTGGCGCATTTGCGCGCCCTCATGGCCGCATCCATTTCGCCGGGGAGCACACTTCCCTCAGCTTGCTGGGCATGGAGGGCGCCATGGAATCGGGCGAGCGCGCCGCCCTGGAAGTACTGGCCAGCAGCTAGGTCGGCAATTCTTGTGATCAAGTGGAGATCGGCCATGCAGGATTATCCCCCACCTCCGCGTCTCCCCAGATCAGCCGCCCTGGCGGCGCTGCTGGCGCTGGGTCTGACCGCCAGCAGCTCCGGTCTGTGGGCCGACGAGGCCCCGGAGATCGCGACCGATGGCGTCATCGTACCTGGGCCAGCCCTCACGCCTGAGCAGGTGCGGGGCCCCGGTCACCCCCGCTACCCGCGGGGCTGGACCTGCTCCGAGTGCCATGACGTCTCCTTTGGCGTCGACTTCGTTGCGACTGCCAGCCGGCAGTACCTGAACAACTTCGGGGCCATGCCCAACGACCAGATCTGGGAAAGGATCGTCAGGTTCCTGCCTGGTCGGGAACGCTTCGTGATGGCCACGGTCCACGAGGGCAGACCCACCGCTACCACTGTAGACATGGTCCTCGACCAGGAGGAGAAGATGCTTTACGTGGTGTCCGAAAAGGGCACCGAAAAGCTGCTCCAGCTGCAGGTAAACCCCAACGTCAGCGCGGTCCGCAACGAAGGCTGGAGCGTGGCTGCAGGCGGGGCCCGGCAGTGGATCAGCACCCAGATCAACGGGCAGGTTGAACTGATCAGTGCCGACGACAAGCGTTTCCTGCCCATCCTGGAGAAGTACAACCTGGTCCGCATTTCGCCCGAACGGGCCGTGCGGCGCTTCGACATCCAGCGGGTTATCCCCCAGGAAATCGTCTACTTCGACACGACTCTTGAATCCCAGGGCTTCTCGATCTACCAGTACTGGCGCCGGGACCAGGCGCAGAAGGCCGAAAAATAGGCTGCCGCCTGGCGCCGCCACTCCGGCGGCGCCAGGCGAATTCCCGGCGGCTCTGGCCGCCCCGCCACCAGCGGCGTGAGGATCTTCTCGTAGCAGCGGCTTTCGGCCGTCCTCGACCCGGACCGCAACCACCGACCGGCCCCTGAAGGCTGCGGCAACGTCGGCTGCCTTGAGCAGATCCCCCTCCACGAACTCCACCGTTGTGGCTGCGAGGCCCGACCGGTCGCCCCGGGCCACCAGGCGCCGGACGATTTCCACTCGGGGGAACTCCTCGTCGGCTTGACTGATTTCCATATATGGCATATTTTAACCCATATATGGACTTTGGTACTTCCGAGGACTCCACCCGTGCGGCCGGCCTGGCGGCCTGCCGCAGCCTGCTCCGGCCCATTGCCAGCCTGCTGCTGAAATGCGGCCTCACCTGGCGGGAATTCGCCGAGGTCTCCAGGGGGGTCTTCGTCGCAGTGGCCGGAAGCGAGTACGGGCTGCGGGGGCGGCCCACCAACCTGTCCCGGGTGGCGATCCTCACCGGCATCAATCGCAAGGAAGTGGCCCGCCTGCGGGAGCTTGCCGCCAGTGCCGAACCTCCGCCGCCCGGCAAGACCACGGATGCCACCCGGGTGCTGTCCGGCTGGCATCAGGATCCGGAGTTCCTCACCGGCGGCGGCCAGCCCCGGGTGCTGCCCGAGGCCGGGCCGGTGGCTTCATTCGAGGCACTTTGCCGCCGCTACGGGGGCGACGTGCCGGCTAGCGCGATGCGCAAGGAGCTGAAGCGCGTGGGCGCCGTGACGGAGGACAACGGCGGGCTGCGGGCGATCCGCCGCTTCTACATGCCGGTGCCCTTCGATCCTCAGTGGCTGCAGAACGCCGGGACGATGGTCCGGGATCTGGGCGCGAGCATCAGCCATAACCTCTCCCTGCCGGACGGCGAACCCACGCGCTTCGTCGGCCGTGCCGCCAACGACAGCATCGACCCCGAAGCCATGCCGGCCTTCCGGGATTTCCTTGAATCCGAGGGCCAGGCCTTTCTGGAACGCGTGGATGCGTGGCTCACCCAACATGCGGTCCGCACTCCTGACCAGGACACCACCACCCATTCCGAGCCTCGGATCCGTCTGGGCGTCGGCGTGTTTTCCATCTTTGGCGATTGATTGAGGCGCTAGTCATGCACGACACAACCAGAACCCTGCTCACCTCCGCCCTGCTGGCACTGCTTGCGGCCTGCGGTGGCGGCGCCGGACCCGTGGCAGGCATCGACCGGCTGGGCATCAGCAGCGGTACGGTCACCGGCTTCGGCAGCATCGTCGTCAACGAGGTGCGCTACGCAGTCACCGGCGGGACCAGCTTTGACATCGATGACGCACCCGGTGGGCAGGATGACCTGGCGGTGGGCGATCAGGTGACAGTGCGCTGGATCGAGCATGCGGGCAGCACCGGTCGAAGCGCCCTGGAAGTTACGGCGGGCAATGTGGTGCGGGGCCCCATCGCCAGCATCGACCTGGTGACCCAGCAGCTCGTCGTGCTTGGCCAGACCGTCCAGCTCACAGCCACCACTTCCTTCGACAAGGAGATCTCGCCCCGGGACATCTCCGGCCTCGTCGTCGGCCAGTCAGTGCGGGTGACGGGACTCGTGGAGGCCACCGGGGTGATACGCGCCACGCGCGTTGGCACCCAGGACGCCGGTGACTCCCTGCTCGTCCGGGGTACCGCGACCGAGGTGACAGCCCAGACCTTCCGCATCAATGGCCTGATCGTCAACTACGCGACGGCGCAGCTGCCGGACGGCGCACTCGTCAACGGCGATCGCGTCAAGGTCCGGGGCAACGGCATCAATGGCCTCAGCCAGCTCGTGGCGAGCTCCGTGGAGAAGGAAGGCAGTCCGGCCAGCGGCGCAGACCCCGGTGATGAAGTCGAGATCGAGGGCTTCATCACCCGCTTCGCCTCCCCGGCCGACTTCGACGTGGCCGGCGTGCGGGTCAGCACCAACTCCAGTACCGCTTTCGACGACGGCACCGCTGCCGACCTCGCCCTCAATGTGAGGGTCGAGGTGGAAGGCGTGGTCAATGCCGCCGGCGTGCTCATCGCCCGCGAACTGGAGTTCAAATCCCTGGACGGCGACGATGATGACGACAATCCCACCGGCCGCGTGGCTGCCAATGTCACGGCGGTGAACAACGTGGCCGGTACGCTGGTGGCGGCCGGCGTCACCGTCAGCGTCAGCGCGGGCACCCGCTTCGAAGACCAGAGTGATGCGGAGCTGCGGCCTTTCCGGCTGGCCAACATCAACGTGGGCGACTACGTGGATGTCCGCGGTACGCCTGGCACCGGGGCCAGCCTGAGCGCGGCTCTTCTGGAGCGGGACGACGCCAGCGATGACGGCCGGCTGCGGGGGCCGGCGACGGCGATCCTGCAGCCCGACCTGAGCGTGCTGGGTGTGGCGGTGACCACGGATGGCGCTACCCAGTTCCGGGATGACGATGACGATCCACTTACAGCCACCCAGTTCTTCCAGTTGGCCACGCCGGGCACCATCGTGCAGGTGCGCTACAGCCAGGCAGCCCAGGCGGGCGGCGCCATCCTGGCCAGCCGGCTGGAGCTGGAGGAAACCGACGGGGACCATTCCTGCCCGCCGGATCCGGGACCGGTCGTCATCAACGGCAATGTCATCGTGACCGGTGACTGCATGCTCAACGGAACCACCGTGATCGGCAACGTGCTGGTGTCGGATGGCGGTTCACTGACCACCAACGGCGCTCAGATTGAAGGGAGCATCCAGGCGAATGAGGCCGACTTCGTGCTGATCGACCAGACGAGCGTGACGGGTGACATCCAGCTGGAAGAACTTGAAGACGGTGCCAGCGCGGTCACCAACAGTACCGTGAACGGCAACATCCAGCTCATAGGGAACAATGTTTCACTGCTCATCGACGATAACCAGGTCGCAGGCGATATCCAGGCTTTCGACAACGAGGGTGACCTGGAAATCCGGGACAACATCGTGGACGGCAATCTCCAGTGCCAGGGCAACAATCCGGCGCCCACCGGCGGCAACAACCAGGTAAACGGGAACAAGGAGGACCAGTGCGCGGGACTCTGAATCCGTTCTGCTGGCAACCCGGACGCGAACACCCATTCATCGGAGCATGCCATGCACCAGTTGCAGACTGAAGCACCCCTCCTCCACCCCGCACCGGCCCTGGCCCGGATCAAGCAGGGCTTCGTCGCCCGCCGCGCGGTGCTGGCCGACTGCAGCGGGCTGGTGGCCGATCGCCCGCCGGTGGCCGGCGACCTGGCGGTGGCGCGGGTGGTACGCCTCGGCCACCACACACGGCTGCAACTCGCGTCCGGCCGCCGGTCGCTGCTGTACCCGGAAGACCGCATCCTCGTGTGCTATGGCAACCGGTACGCGCCGGACCAGTTCGAAGCGGCCATTCCCGGCAACCTGGGCGAGTGCCACCTGGTGACGGCGGGAGGCGTGGCTGCCCGGGTGCTGTCCCGGCACCCACGCCTGAAGCCCGCCACGCTGATCCGGCCAGAAGGCCTGCTGGTCGACGCGCGCGGCGTGGTGATCAATCTGCGCCGCTACGGACTGTCGGTGGCCCGGCTCGCCACCGCAAAGCGCAAGCCGGTCATCGGCGTCCTGGGAACCAGCATGAATTCGGGTAAGACCACCGCGGTGGCGGCCCTCGTGCGGGGACTAAGCCGCGCCGGTCTGCGGGTAGCCGCCGTCAAGGCCACCGGAACCGGGTCTGGCAACGACCTGTGGGCCATGGAGGACGCGGGGGCGGACTTCACCCTGGACTTTGCCGATATGGGCTACCCGTCCACCTACCAGGTCCCTGCCGTGGAGATCGAAGTCCTCCTCGACCGGCTGCTCACCTGCGCCGGGCAGAGCGAGTCGGACGTGATTGTCGTGGAGATCGCGGACGGCCTCATGCACGAGGAGACAGCCGGCCTGGTCTGCGGACCACGCTTCCGGGAAGCCGTGGATACCGTGCTGTTCTGCGCGGGCGATGCGCTGGGAGCCCGGGCCGGCCTGGAATGGCTGGAGAGCCGGGGTATTCCGGTGGCGGGCATTTCCGGCCTCGTAACAGCCTCGCGCCTGGCCCGGCAGGAAACGCAACGGGCTACCGCGTTGCCGGTCTGGTCCCGGGACGAGCTGGCCGATCCGGAGCTGGCCACGAGCCTGCTGGGAGCGGAACAGTGACGCTGCCACAGGTCTACGTTGGCCAGCGTCGCGGCTGGCTCGCGGCGGTGGTGGGCTGCGGGCTCGTGCAGGCGGCCTGCATGCTGGGTCTCGCAGGCCTCATGCAACGGATGCTGGATGGCATGCTGGCGGGCATCGAGTCCGTCTCCCTGGCAACTTTCCTGGGAATCATGCTCGGCCTCGGGATCCTCGGTGGCCTGTCCCGCTGGTTCGAGCGCTATGCCGCCGAGCGGCTGGGGCAGGACTACGTGCACCACTTGCGCGTGCTGATGTTTGCCGCCCTGGCCCGTAAGTCTCCGGAGGAGCGGGCTGCCGATGGCCGGGGCGCGGTGCCCCTGCGCTTCATGACCGACCTCAATGCCATCCGGCAATGGATCAGCATGGGCCAGGCCCGCCTGCTGGTGGCAGTCGTGCTGCTCGGCGCAACCCTCGGGTACCTGGCTACGATCAGCCTTGCCTTGTCCGCCGTCGTGCTCGGCGTGCTGGCCTTCAGCGCCGGTGCCAGCCTGCTGCTGGGACGGTACCTGGAACAGGCCATCCTGCAGTCACGCCAGCGCCGCGCCCGCCTCTCCAATCTGATGGCTGAGCGGATTGCCAACCTGTCCACGGTCATTGGCTTCGGGCGCTTCCGCAGCGAAAGCCAGCGGATGGCGAAGCAAAGCCGGGACCTGGGCCGGGCCATGACGAAGCGGGCTTTCTGGGTGGGCAGCCTGCGGGGTACCACTGAACTCGGGATCCGGCTGGCAATGGCCGCCGTCTTCACCCTG
>CAYOXI010000016.1:26672-42261 GCA_964407855.1 uncultured Chromatiaceae bacterium | reverse complement strand
GGATGAGGAGGCCCGTCGCAGCACCTCGTTCCTCGCGGCTTTTGCACCTTTGCCCGGACGTTCGCTGGAGGCCGGCGTGCGCCTGGAGTTCTAGCCGGCGCAACCGGGCGTGAAACAGGCGCTGTAAGGGGGATAATGTCTCCATCGTCTGTTATCGATGGAGACCGGGCCCTTGCAGGATTTGTCAGGTCACAACCGCAGCGGGCGGCCGATCCCCGCCCGCTGCGGCATCGGCCTCCGAGCGGCCCATCACCGCGAGTTCCTCGCCACCCGGCCTGACGTGCCGTGGGTGGAAGTCCACAGCGAGAACTTCTACGCCGCCGGCGGCCGGCAGGCGGCCGTGCTGGACGCCGTCTGCCGGGACTACGGACTCAGCCTGCACGGTGTCGGCCTGTCGCTGGGTAGTACCGATCCGCTCGATGCGGCGCATCTTGGTCACCTGAAGCGACTGGTGCGTGACTACCAGCCCGCGTTGGTCTCCGAGCACGTCTCCTTCAGTTCGGCCGGCGGACTGTTCGTCAATGACCTGCTGCCGCTGCCCCGGACGAGGGAGTCGCTGCGGCACCTGGTGAGCCGCGTGGCCGAGGTGCAGGACTGCCTCGGCCGCCAGATCCTCGTGGAGAATGTCTCCAGCTACCTGGAATTTTCCGGCGACGAGATGCCCGAATGGAGCTTCGTCACCGAACTGGCGAGGCAGGCGGGCTGCGGCCTGCTGCTGGACATCAACAACATCTACGTGAATGCCCACAACCATGGCTTTGATGTGCGGGACTACCTCGCAGCCATTCCCCCGGGGCTGGTCGGCGAGATCCACCTCGCAGGGCATTCCGTGTCTGGCCAACTGCTGATCGACACCCACAATGCGCCGGTCGCCGCACCCGTCTGGGCGCTCTACGCAAGCGCCGTCAGCCAGCTCGGTCCCGTCCCCACCCTGATCGAATGGGATGCCGACCTGCCACCGCTTCACCGGTTACTTGAGGAGGCGCGGCATGCCGACCGGCTCGCTGGCTGAACTACAGCGGCACTTCATCGCCGCCCTGCTGGCGCAGCCCGGAGCCGGTGCCGGTGCGCTGCCGCTGCGTGACGCGGGGGCGGCCGACGGGGAGGCCCGCCTTGCGATCTACCGGGCCAACGCCCGCCACAACTTCGCGGACGCGCTGGCCGCGGCCTTTCCGCTGCTGCAGGCCTGCATGGCTGACGGCGAATTCCGGAAGATGGCGTGGGCCTACCAGCGCAGCTGCCCGCCGGCCGCCGGCAACGTGCTGTACAACGGTGCCAGGCTCGCGGAATTTCTCGCCGGCCACCTCACCGGCACCCCCGACGAAGGGCTGCTTGCCATCGCGCGCCTGGAGTGGGCCATCCAGGAGGCCCTGGTGGCGGCCGACGACCCGGAACTCCTCGACCTGAGTGTCCTTGCGGCGGTCGATCCGGCTTCCTACGCGGCGCTGCGCTTCCGGCTGCATCCGGCGGTGCGACTGGTGGCCACGTCACATCCGGTATTTGCCGCCTGGCAGGCACTGCAGCAGGGTGGCCGGCCCGAGCTGCCGGCGACGGGGGAGGGCGAGCGGCTGATGGTCCGCCGGCGGGACGACGGGATCGAAGTGCAGCGCCTCGCCCCGGCCGCTTTTGCCGCCCTGACAGTGATCAACAAGGGCTCACCGCTCGCCGTGCTGCTGGACGAGGTCCAGGCTGTGGACGGGCAGGCCGAACCCGGTGCCGTGCTGCAGGCAGTCGCCGCACTGGGCGTGCTGACCGGCTTCACCGTCAGCGATGACGCCGCGTGAGCCGCGTCCCGCGCATCGACCTGGATCGCCAGATCTGCAGCGACTTCGAGGCGGCAGCCAGCCGCGAATGGCTGGTCACCAACGGGCTTGGCAGTTATGCCGCCGGCACCGTCAGCGGTGCTGCGACCCGCCGCTACCACGGCCTGCTGGTGGCGGCGCTGGCCCCGCCGCTACGCCGAGTCGTGCTCGTTGCGGGCCTCGAGATCGTGGCCCGCTATCGGGGTCAGGACTACCCGCTGACCAGTCATGCGTATGGCGGCGGGGTGGTACATCCGGCCGGATACCGGCACATCGAAGCCTTCTACCTGAACGGCGGGCTGCCCAACTGGACCTTCGCTTTCGCTGACGTCCGCCTGGTGCAGTCCGTGTGGATGGCGCGGGAAGCGGACATCAGCTATGTACACTGGCAGGTCGAACGGGCCAGTGGACCCATCGAGCTGGCCGTCCGTCCCCTCTGCGCCGGGCGGGATTTCCATGCGCTCAATCGGGGTGAGCGACCCGTCGGGCTGACCGAGGTTGCCGGGGGCGTCGAACTCGCCGGCCTGTCCGCTGGCCCGCCGCTCCGGCTGGTCTGCACCCGCGGCCGCTTCGTGAGCCAGCCGGCCATGTACTGGAACTTCCAGCTCCGGCTGGAGGCTGAGCGGGGACTCGACGACATGGAGGATCTCTACGTTCCCGGCAGCTTCCATCTGCCGCTCGACAGCCACGGGGCAACCACCTTCGTGCTGTCGGCGACAGGCACGGAAGCACTGCCGCCCGCCACTGCCCTCGCCGCCGATCGCCAGCACCGGGCCACCGTGCTCGGTCCGCGGCAGTGGGAGCCGGGCTGGATCCGGCAACTGTCGCTGGCGGCTGACCAGTTCCTGGTGCGGCGCGCCACCGCCGGAGCGGGTGGCGCGACGCTGCTGGCCGGCTATCCCTGGTTTGGGGACTGGGGTCGGGACACGATGATCGCGCTGCCGGGAATTGCGCTCGCCGGTCGCTCCCGCGAGCAGGCCGTGGCCGGACCGGCGGCCACGATCCTCCGTAGCTGGGCGCGCCATATGCGGGATGGCCTGCTGCCCAATCGCTTCCCGGAGGCCGGCGACGAACCCGAGTACAACACGGCGGACGCCACCCTCTGGTTTTTCCAGGCCCTGCACGCGTGCTGGCAGGCCACCGGCGATGACGACCTGCTGCGTGAGTTGTGGCCGGCGCTCACCGACAGCATCGCCTGTCACCTGCGCGGTACCCGCCACGGCATCGGCGTGGATCCGGCCGACGGTCTGCTCCGGGCCGGAGAGCCCGGACTGCAACTCACCTGGATGGATGCCCGCGTCAACGACGAGGTGATCACGCCGCGGATCGGCAAGCCCGTCGAGATCAATGCGCTGTGGCACAGTGCCCTGTGCCGCATGGGCGACTTCGCTGCTCATCTGGGTGAGACAGCCCTTTCCCGCGAGTACCACGGGCTGGCCAGTCGGGTCGCAGCCAGCTTCCGCGCGCGCTTCTGGTGTGATTCCGGCGGACATCTCTACGACGTGGTGGATGGTCCGGACGGGCCTGTCAATGACGCCAGCCTGCGGCCCAACCAGATTTTCGCCGTGTCGCTGGAGGAGTCGCTGCTCACGTCTGGGATGGCCCGGGCCGCTGTCGATGCCTGCCAGTGCGAACTGCTCACCCCGATGGGCCTGCGCACCCTCGCGCCGGCAGACCCGCGCTATCGGGGCGCCTGCACCGGTTCACCCGCGGAGCGGGATGCCGCCTATCATCAGGGCACCGTGTGGCCCTGGCTGCTCGGCGCCTTTGCGCTGGCGCACTGCCGTGTCTACGGGGATCCGGCCTCCGCCCGGCTGTTGCTGGCCGGTATCGGCAGTCACCTCGCCGAGGCCTGCGTGGGCACCGTGAGCGAGATTTTCGATGGCGACGCGCCCCACCGGCCGCGGGGTTGTTTCGCCCAGGCCTGGAGTGTGGCTGAGGTGCTGCGCGCCTGGTACGCACTGAAGCCCGCTGCGCAGTCAAAGGAGGGTTCATGACCGACGAGGACACCTCGCCCACCGGCAGCGTCCGACTCCCGCCGCACACGGCCGAAGATCACCGGCTGGCCGAGGCCTTTACCCCGGGCGAGGGCTGGAAGAAGTGGGGTCCCTACCTGTCGGAGCGGCAGTGGGGCACGGTCCGGGAGGATTACAGCCCCGACGGCACCGCCTGGGAGTACTTTCCCCACGACCACGCCCGCAGCCGCGCCTACCGGTGGGGTGAGGACGGCATCGGCGGCTGCAGCGACCGGGGCCAGCAGCTGTGCCTCGCGCTCGCGCTGTGGAACGGCCGGGACTCCTGCCTCAAGGAGCGGCTCTTCGGTCTCACCAACGGCGAGGGTAATCATGGCGAGGATGTGAAGGAGCTCTATTACTACCTGGACGCCACACCCACGCACTCGTATCTGCGCATGCTCTACAAGTATCCGCAGGCCGCCTTTCCCTACCAGGCCCTGCTGGACGGCAACCGGGCGCGAGGCAACAGCGGGCCGGAGTTCGAGATCACGGATACCGGCGTGTTCAGCGCAGGGCGCTACTTCGACGTCTTCATCGAGTATGCCCAGGTGGCGCCGGAAGATATCCTGCTGCGCATCACCGCGATCAACCGGGGTCCGGAAGCAGCAGTACTCCACCTGCTGCCCCAGCTCTGGTTCCGGAACACCTGGAGCTGGACGCCGGGCGCACCACGACCGCTGCTGACCCGGGTGGATGACAACGAGGTGCTGGCCGAGCATCCGGGGCTCGGCACGTTCCGGCTGTATGTCGAGCAGGCGCAGGGGCTGCTGTTCACCGAGAACGACACCAATGTCCGCCGGCTGTTTGGCACCCCGGCATCCGGCTACTTCAAGGACGGCATTCACGAGCGGGTGGTGGAGGGGCGCGAGGCGGCCGTCAATCCAGCCGGTACCGGCACCAAGTGCGCGGCCTGGCATCAGGTCTCGCTGGCACCCGGTGCCAGCACGGAGCTCCGCCTGCGTCTCGCCCGCAGGCCCCAGTCGGTGCCCTTCGGGCAATTCGATGAACTCCTTGCCCGGCGGCAGGCCGAGGCGGATGAGTTCTACGCCCGTGTCCAGCACGGCCTGACCAGCGACGATGCCCGCCGCGTGCAGCGCCAGGCCTTCGCCGGGCTGGTCTGGTCGAAGCAGTTCTACCACTACGACGTACCCCAGTGGCTGCACGGTGATCCCGCCCAGCCACCGCCCGCGGCCAGCCGGCTGCACGGCCGGAACTGGGAGTGGCAGCACCTGAACAACGCCGACGTGATCTCGATGCCGGACAAGTGGGAGTACCCCTGGTACGCAGCCTGGGACCTGGCCTTCCACATGATTCCCTTTGCGCTGATCGATGCGAACTTTGCCAAGCGCCAGCTGATCCTGCTCACGCGGGAGTGGTACATGCATCCGAACGGCCAGATGCCGGCCTACGAATGGGCTTTCGGGGACGTGAACCCGCCGGTACATGCCTGGGCCGCCTGGCGCGTGTTCCAGATCGACCGGGCCCAGACTGGCGGCAAAGGCGACCTGGCATTCCTGGAGCGGGTTTTTCACAAGCTGATGCTGAATTTCACCTGGTGGGTGAACCGCAAGGATGAACAGGGCCGCAACGTGTTCCAGGGCGGGTTCCTCGGCCTCGACAACATCGGGGTATTCGACCGGAGTTCCACCCTGCCGACCGGCGGGCACATCGATCAGTCCGATGGCACCAGCTGGATGGCCATGTACTCACTGAACCTGATGCGTATCGCACTGGAACTGGCCCGGCACAACCACGTCTATGAGGACATCGCCAGCAAGTTCTTCGAGCATTTCCTGCATATCGCCGAGGCCATGACCAAGGTGGGGGAGACCGAGATCGGCCTCTGGGACGACGAGGACAAGTTTTACTACGACGTGCTGCACCTGCCGGACGGTGGTACGCGACCGCTGAAGGTCCGGTCGATGGTGGGCCTGATTCCGCTCTTCGCCGTCGAGACCCTTGAGCCGGAGCTGCTGCAGCAGCTGCCGGACTTCACCCGGCGCATGGAGTGGTTCCTCAGTTACCGGCCGGACCTGGCCCGGCTGGTGTCCCACTGGGAGGTCGAGGGGCAGGGGCATCGCCGGCTGCTGTCGCTGCTGCGGGGACACCGGATGAAGAGCCTGCTCCGGCGTATGCTCGACGAGACCGAGTTCCTGTCGGATTACGGCGTGCGGGCCCTTTCCCGTCATCACCGCGACAACCCCTACGTGCTGCACGTCAACGGTGACGAGCTATCGGTGGGGTACCAGCCGGCGGAGTCGGACACCACACTCTTCGGTGGCAACTCCAACTGGCGGGGGCCGGTCTGGTTCCCGGTCAATTACCTCATCATCGAGTCGCTGCAGAAATTCCACCACTACTACGGCGATGACTTCCGCGTGGAATGCCCAACCGGCTCCGGACAGTTTGTCACCATCCTGGAGGTGGCCGACGAACTGACCCGCCGGCTGGCGCGGATCTTCCTGAAGGGGCCGGACGGACTCCGGCCCGTCTACGGCCACGAACCGCTGCTCGCGACCGACCCCCAGTTCCGGGACTACCTGCTGTTCTATGAATACTTCCACGGGGATACCGGGCGAGGCGTGGGGGCATCCCACCAGACTGGCTGGACCGCGCTGATCGCGAAGTTGCTGCAGCCTCGCCGGGAGCAGTGAGCCGGCGGCTGAAGCCCCGGACCTCAGAAATCGTAGTCGTCGAAGTCCTCGATGGCCTTGCGGAGCTGGAGCCGTTCACGGGCCTCTTCGATCTTCCGTGCCGCGTGGAGGTGAAAGCCGGGCCGCGCGACCGGGGCCACCGCCGGGGCAAACTCGCCGGCTGGTTCTTCGGCCTCAGCCGTCTCGTCGGTGGCTTCCCACTGGTAGTCCGGCGAATCCGCATCGCGCTTGGTCATATGGGCGGGTCCTGTGGCAGCTACGTGGGTCTGGGGATGATTCGCTGGCAGCCTTCTTCCGGATCGTTGCGAACGATATTTCAAATTGTCCCGATGTCAAGATGTCAGCCACGTCCCCCTTCAGTTCAACGGGCAGGCAGGCGGTCAGGCTCCTGTTGAAATGTGGCAGGCCGGACCTTATCGTCCTGCAGCGGGCTCATTAAGGAGTTGCTGCATGCCTACCCTGATCGAAAAGCACCTGGCCTACATCGACAACGCGACCATTTCCGCCCAGAAGCGCCAGCAGAAGCTCTGGAAGCAGGTCACCGCGAGCCGGGGGCGGGGCGGCATCCTGCCGCTGACCGACGCAGTACTGGACGAGTACATCCAGGCCGCCCGGATGACCGCCTCCCTGACGATTGACATCGAGATGGTGCGGGACGAGTACCTGGCCGAGAAGGGCGGCAAGCCAGCCCGGCCGACTGCCGCCCGCAGCAAGACGAAGAAGAAGGCCGCGAAGAAGCGCTAGGCAGCAGTCCCGGCCAGGCGGCGGTTGAGCCGCATGGCCGTGGGGATGAAGATTGCCAGCGCCAGCAGGCAGCAGACGATGGCCACCGTGTTGGCCGGGCCGAAACCGGCGCCGGTCAGCAGACTGCCGGCAATGATCGGCCCCAGGAAGAAGCCGCCGATCTGCGCAGTCGGGATCAGCACACTGACCTTCCCCGAGGTGTCACTGAGGGCGATGGTGCCCATCATGTAGGGCCCGGTCAGGTTCCAGAAGGTCTGGAAGATGGCTGCTGTCAGGAGAAACTGGAGGAAAGTCATCTGCCCCTGCAGCAGGGCGATCATCGCCACCTGCACCAGCAGCGCGATGGTCACCGGGATGATCCGGCCCACCCGGTCCGCCAGCCAGGAGGCAAACAAGGCACCGGCGGTGGCCACTCCGGTCGAAATACCGAGCGCAATGCCGACCTGGGCCGAATCGATGCCCGCCGCGCCGCCGATCAGCTTGACGAAGGCCCATATTGCGCCGAGGCCCGTGCACCAGACCAGCATTGCTCCCAGCGCAACGAAGGACAGGCCTGCAGAGCCCGCCGTCGCCGGTCCGGTGGCGTGATGGCCGGCACCGGCCGCCGGCTGGGGGATCCATGCCACCATCGCCAGAGCCAGCAGGGCCAGGCCGGCCAGTGGCAGGAGAACGCCCGGTACTGCGCCCAGGCCGAACAGCTGGGTGGGCAGCGTGAGGAAGAACAGCACCCCGAGGACTACCTGGGCGGCGATCAGGAAGGCAAAGTTCCGGTCCTTCTGGGAAGTGCCACTGATGATGCTGATGGCGAGGACGAAGGCCGTACCCTGGCCAAAGAAGCCCACCAGGAAGCGCAAGACCAGCAGCGTGGTCAGGTCGGACTGGAAGCTTGCGACCACATTGCCGGCCGCCACGACCAGCAGGGCGACGACCGCCGCGAGGCGCCACGACACCCGCGTCAGCCAGAGCGCCGCTGCCAGCGGCGCAAGGGCGGTGCCCAGGGCCTCGACGGCGAAGATCTGCCCGGCCGCATCCGGGGCGAAGCCCAGCGAAGCCACCAGGGCCTCGGTCATGATCGGCCCGGCCATGATGGCGAACACGCCAACGCAGCCCAGCAGCAGGGCGGCAATGATGGTGGTGGGTTTGTCAGCAGCCATGGGCGGGCATCCTGGTGGGGTGAAACCGGGCGCTACTCTACCCTGTCTCCGGCCTGTCAGGCGCCGGCTGCGGCTTCCGGAGTGCGGGGACAACGTGTTCCGCGACCATGGCCAGCGCCTGTTCCGGCTCCCCGTAGAGGCGGAGCGCAATTTCCGTAACGCCCGCTGCCTGCTGAAGCCGCAGTTCGCCGATGAGGCGCTGCAGATCATCCGGCGTCCCGGTGAGCGTGAGGCCGGTCACCAGTGCATCCAGCAGGGGGAGCGGCAGCAGCTGCGCCGGGTCTTCGCTCCGCTGGTAGGCTGCGGCGAGGGCGGGCAGGCTGGCCGATACCCGGTCGCAGTCGGCCTCGTCCAGGAACGGTGCGATGCGGGCGCGCTCCCAGATGCCCCGGACCCAGAGCTTGCGGCGGGCCTCGGCAAAGGCCTGGGCCCGCGATGGCTTCACGTGCCATGCCAGCAGGTTGCTGACCGGAAAGCCCGCGGGAGAGCGGCCGGCGGTCGCGAGACCTGCCCGTAGCGTTGCCAGCGTGCCGGCCAGGGCATGGGGCGCGATATCGCTCAGCATCACGCCGTCGGCGACGCCGGCCGCCAGGGCCAGCATCCGGGGCCCGTTGGCGGCCACATACAGGCGGGGCGCGGGGGCGACTGTCCAGTCTGCCCGGTAGCCCTGCACCTGGAAGCACTTTCCCGCGTAGTCGAGGGCCTTGCCGGCCGAAGCCCGGCGAATGAAGTCGACGCACTCGCCGACGCCCTGGAGCATCTGCGGGTGGGTGGCCCGCCGGTCGGGCTTGAGACCCATGCCGATCAGGCTGCCACCGCCGCCGCCGATCACGATGCCGGCCCGGCCGCCGGCCAGTTCGTTCAGCGTGAACAGCGCATTGGCAGTCTTTACCGGGTGCAGCTCGAAGGGGCTGATGGCCACCGGGCCCATACGCAGGCGGCGCGAGGCCTGGGCCAGCGGTGCGAAGGCCACGAAGGGGTCGCGGGCCGAGAGGATGTTGGGCACCCAGACCGCGTCGAAGCCCAGCGACTCGGCCAGCAGCCCCAGCTCCCGGAGCCGGGCCGGGGAATCCGGTTCAAAAACGAAGTGCAGCCGCATTCAGTACTTTTCGAACTTCGGCAGTACGTGCTGCGCCAGGATCGCCAGTCCCGCCATCGGCTCGTCGAAGAGCCGGATGGACAGCTCGGTGAGTCCGGCCTGCTCGAAGATCCGGAAGCGCTCTATCTGGTGGTCCACGTCACTGAGATCGCCGGCGGAGGAGCAGGCCGCAATGAGGCGGGTGACGATGGATTCGGGTACATCCTCGATCTTGCCCGAACGGGTCCAGAAGGCCTTCGCGAAGTTCTGCCACCTGTCGATTACCAGTTGCCGTTCCTCGGCGGTGACGTAGGGCTCCATGTCGTACTTCGGCGGCAGCAGCTCGCCCCGGAAGACCAGTTCCCGCCGGGCTTCGTACAGGGATTTTTCCCGGTCCGTCTTGATGTGCCAGGCCCAGAAGTTGCCGATGCGGAAGTCCTCTGCGGGTGCCTCGCGGCTGGCAAGCCCCGCCTGCAGGTGTGCCATGTGGTGACCAATCTTTTCCGGTGTGACGTCGCTCATCTGCGTGCCGTCGGCGATCCGGCCGGCCAGCGCGAGCATCTTCGGCCCGGTGGAGCAGGTGAACACGCGGGGTGGTGGCGCCTTGGCCCAGCTGCTCTTCAGCGGCCGGGTGAGTTTGAACAGCTCGCCGGCATAGCCCTGCACGAACCTGCCGGAGGTCACTGCCCGGGTGATCTCCACGGCCTCCCGTACACCCCGGAGCATCCGCTGGGCGGCTGGATTCATCTTGATGCCGGTGGCCCCCATCACCGAGCCGCCGCCGCCGATGGCTACCACGGCCCGGCCCTGGCTGATCTCGTTGAGGGTCAGCACCGCGTTGGCAATTTTCAGCGGGTGCATCTCGTAGGGACTTACGGCCAGCACACCCAGCCGGATCTTCTTCGTGGCCAGCGCCGCCGGTACCAGCGCCACGAAGGCATCCGGATTCTGGTGGTAGTTGGAGTGCCAGAGCGTGCGAAAGCCATGGTTCTCGGCGGCCACGGCCAGTTCGGCCACCTGGGCCGGGCTCAGGTCCGGTTCGAGGATGACGTCCAGTTGCATGGGGTGCTGGCTCCGGTTTCGGGTCAGGGCGGGGATCAGCGTAGCGTGACCTGACGCGGGACAGTGTCCGTGATGGCCGGGCTACCGCTCCATGAACGACCGGCCGCGCTTCGGCTCTGCTTTGACGAATCCCGGTCAAGTAGCTTGATTTGGCAAGTTCCTTACTCTAGGGTAAGGAAACACAGTGCCAAAGGTGTCGTCCATGACCACCGCCATAGTGACCAGCAAGGGCCAGATCACGATCCCGCAGGCCGTCCGGGCGAAACTGGGCCTCGATGCCGGTGACCGGGTCGAGTTCATTGACCTGGGAAATGGCCAGTTTGGTTTTTTCCCCGCCACGGAGGACATCCGCACGCTGAAGGGCCGGGTGCCCCATGCCGGCAGGCCCGTCAGCTTGGAGGCGATGAACGCGGCTATCCGTCGGCACGGTTCCGGCCGGTGATCGGGCTCGATACCAACATCCTTGTCCGGTACCTCACCCAGGATCACCCCGTTCAGGCCCGGCTTGCCACCCACCTGCTCGAGGAAACGCTGACGTCGGAGGAGCCGGGCTTCGTCTCACTCATCGTGCTGGTCGAAGTAGTGTGGGTTCTCGAGTCCTGCTACGACACGTCGAGGGCAGAGATAGCCGGGATTCTCGAGCGACTGCTGCGGGTCCGGCAACTCAGGATCCAGGATGCCGAAACCGCCTGGCAGGCCCTGCGGGCCTTTCGCAGCGCGCCCGGCGATTTTGCGGACTGCCTGATCGAGCGTATCGGCCACGCAGGGGCCTGCAGTCACACGGTGACCTTTGACCGGGCGGCGACCCGTGGTGCCGGAATGCGTCTGCTGGAACGCTGAGTCCTGCATGGATATCCAGATCGTCGTCAACGCCCTGCTGCCCCCGGACGACATTGCCCGGCTGGCCTTACTGGCCGAGGAGGCCGGCATTGATGCCCTGTGGACCGCCAGTTACCTGGCCTCCCGCGATCCGTGGAGCAACCTGGTGGCGGCGGCCCAGGCGACCCGGCGCATCGGCCTGGGCGCGATCGCGGTGAATCCCTGGGACACCCATCCGGTGCGCATCACCACCGGCCTGCTCACGCTCAACGAGTATGCCGGGGGGCGGGCACGGATCGTGGTCGGGGGAGGGGGTGAGGCCCTGCAGGCGCTGGGCCTCCGGCCCGAACGCCGGGTGCGGGCGGTCGGGGAATGCGTCGCCATCCTGAAGGGCGTCACGCCGGGCACGCCTTTCAGCTACCCGGGCGGGTGCTACACCGTGCAGAACTACAACCCGTCCTGGGCCGGTGCGCCCCGGCCGCCGGTGCTGGTCGCCGCCAACAAGCCCCAGATGCTGCGCATGGCAGCGCGCCAGTCCGACGGCGTCATGCTGTCTGACCTGCCTGCCCCGATCTGTCGCGAGCGCATCGGCTGGGTGCAGGGCCACCTGCGGGAGTTCAGGCGCAGCGACGCGGACTTCGAGTTCTCGAATTTCGTTGCCTGGCATGTGGCCGACGATGCAGAGGCCGCGCGGCGCGATGCCCGCATGTGGCTGGGCTACCGGGGTCTGTTCCGGCGCTGGGTACTCGGCAGCTTCATGAGCGACGCAGAATACGACCTGATAGAGGCGCACAAGGCGGCGATCTACGGCATGGTGCCTGCCCGCAGCTGGTCGGTGCCCGGTGTGCCCGACGAACTGCTGGACCGGTGTGTAAAGGCACTCACGCTGACGGGCACGCCCGCCGATGTATCCGGCTTTGTGCCCCGGCTGCGGGCGATGGCCGATGCGGGTTGCACGGCCGTGGCGCTGGAACTCCACGACGGGCCGGAGGCGGCAATCCGGCTGATCGGGCAACAGCTGGTAACGGCGCTCGCCTCCTAGAGCGGCAAGAGCGGCAGCAGCCGGTAGCCCTCGTTGCTGGTCAGCCAGGAGATGAATACCCGCTCGCCGTTGCTCACCAGGACGGGGTGATCGGCCGTGCCGGTGGAACGACCGACTATCCGGCGGGGCGACCAGTCCCGGCCGTCATTGCGGGACTGCATGACGACAATCTCAGTCGCTGTGCCGTCGAATTCGCGCCACGCGAGCCACAGGTCGCCGTCGCGGGCCAGCAGCTGCGGTCGCGCGGGTTGCCGGGCCGGGTCGCCGATCGGCTGCAGGTCTGCAAAGCTTTCGCCCTGGTCGGCAGAGCGCGCATAGAACAGCCCCTTCCGGGTCGGACTGGCGGTAAACCAGGCCACGTGGTAGCCGCCGTCGCGGGTCACCGCCAGGCTGGGACCGTGGTGGGGACAGGCGTCGATCTCCCAGTCGTCATCGGCCACCCGGTGGATCGGGCCAACTTTGTCGGCCGAACTGAAGGTGGTGATCGCGTGATCCCGGGCAAGTCCGAACAGGTTGCGCCATATCACCACAGGCTGGCCAGCGCCGGCGAAACCCACCGCCACCCGGCAGCACTCGCAGGTGTGTTCGCGGATGGTGACGGGTTCACCGAAGGTCGCCCCGCCATCGCGGGACCAGGCAGCAAAGACCGCCGCGCCCGCGTAGTCCCGGCCCGCCGCCCTGGCAGCTTCCAGGTCCCGCTTGTCCACCCAGGCGGCAAACAGTGCACCGGCCGGGTCAGCTGCGAGTGACAGGAAGCGCTTGCCCGCCGGGTTGACGCTCAGCTGCCGGGGGACGGTGAAGCTGCGGCCGTTATCCCGGGAGTGGGCGTAATAGAGTTCGCCCTGGAACTGCACCGCCGTCATCACCGGGTAGGCGATGGTGATCTGACCCGCCGGGTTGACGACGATCTGTGGCCGCACATCGGCGGCATGGTCGAGTCGCGACGCGGTCCGGGTAATCTCCACGGGCGAGCCAAAGCTGCGTCCGAAGTCCGTGGAGCGCGCCGCATACACCCGGCTGGTGGAACTCCAGGCAAGCCACAGTGACCCATCGCTGGCGAAGGCCGGCGTGGCTTCGCGGGCACAGGCGAATTCCGGGCCGTCGCACCGGGCGCCCGCACTGGTCTGGTGCTCGCTGGCGGCGTGGGCGGGTGCGCCCGCTGCCAGCGCCAGAAGCACAACTGCGGCGGGAAAGACTGCGGGCATCGTCAGAACCTCAGGCTCGCGCCACCGTACAGGCTGAAGGGCAGGCCGGGGGCAAACTGCGGCTGGTTGTTGGACACGGCAGCATTGTCGGCCCAGCGGGTATCGAAGATATTGGTCGCCCGCACGAAGAACTCCCACCGTCCGCTGGTCTGGTAGTTGACGCGGAGGTTGACCAGGTTGTGTCCATCGTACTTGGTGGTGTTCGCGTCATTCATCCAGTACGACCCGAGATAGACCAGCTCGGCTTCGACATTCAGTCCCGTAAGCCGGTCCGGCGAGAAACCCAGCGTGACGTTGGCGATGTTCTCCGGCGCAGTGGACAGCGTGTTGCCACTGAAGTCCACGTTGGCGTTGCCGACGACAGCGACCCAGTCCACGAATTCGCTGTCGGTCCGGGCGGCGGCCACGTCGAGGCGCCATTCGGGCAGGAAGGCCCACGCCAGGCCGGCTTCGATACCCTCGTGACGGGTCCTGCCATTGTTGGTCTGGGTGGGACCGTTGCCATCATTGAAAGTGAGGATATCGTCCCGCTTGGTCATGGTGTAGACGGACAGCTCCCACCACAGCGTGGGGGTTGGCGAGCCGCGCAGG
This sequence comes from uncultured Chromatiaceae bacterium, assembly GCA_964407855.1. Classification (GTDB taxonomy): domain Bacteria; phylum Pseudomonadota; class Gammaproteobacteria; order Steroidobacterales; genus SHZI01. The sequence goes on along the minus strand of CAYOXI010000016.1, from coordinate 28,095 downwards.
CCAGCCTCGTAGCTGTCGGCCTTCACCGGCTTGAGGTTGGTCGAGTCACCATTGGCGCCGGGACGAAACAGCTGGCCCTCCTGCGGAATGCGGAAGGACTGCTTCCAGGCCACGAACCCGTTGAGTGTCGGGGAGAATTCCCAGGTGGCACCCAGACTGGGACTTAGCCGGTCGTAGTTGATGTCCTGGTCTTCCGGGCGGAAGTAGGTCCGTGACGCTGCGGGAGGCACCGGCCCGTTGCTGGTCTGAAACTCACCGTCCGCGAGATTATTCTCGTAGTCGAAGCCCAGCAGGTCGAAGCGCAGTCCGGCTGTGACCCGCAGGCGCTCGCTGGGCGTGGTCTCCAGCTGCACGTAGGGTGACGCCTGCCAGAAGGTGACGTCGTAGTCGTAGATCCGGCCCTGGTTGGTGAAGCTCTCGAACACCGGGCCGTTGCGTACCGGCCAGATCCGGTCCTCCTCACGAAACCCGGGGCTGTAGTCCAGGTCAATGCCCGTGATCACCCGGGTCTCCAGGGGTTCGAAGTCCTGACGGTACTTGAGCAGGGTACCGATCGAGTAGTACGACGTGGTGGCAATGACCGGGTCGAAGTTCAGCGTGAAGGTCGGCAGCAGTTCCTGCTCGCTGTACCGCAGATAGGGCGTCACCGTGACGAGGCCCGCACCCGTTTCCTGCTCCCAGTCCAGCGAAGCCCGGGCGCTCTGCACCTTGCGAAACGCAAAGGGTGTGTAGTTGCGGGTCGGGTTGTTCACGTAGTCCGCCTCGGACACGCGGCTGGAAGCGCCGGTTTCCTGGTCGATGTTGGTGGCGGACAGCACCGCCTTCACCCGCCGTCCCTCGCCCCGGGTGGAGTCCGCGCGGACAGTGAAGGTCTGGCGGTCATAGCCGCTGTCGTCCCGCCAGCCGTCACTGTGGGTGAGGTTGAGATCGGTGCGCACACCGAGATCGCCCCAGGTGTTGCTGGCGGTGAACAGGCCCCGCAGCCAGCCGTGTTCGCCGGCCTCGACAGTTGCGCGGAGGTCGGGCACGACCGACGGCGCGCGGGTGAGGACGTTGACCACGCCACCAATGGCGTCGCTGCCCTGCAGGGCCGTACCCGGCCCGCGGATCACCTCGATGCCACCGGCCTGCGGAATATTCACCTCATACAGCGCGTTGTGGTTGAAGAAGCCGGAAGCCCGCACCGGTACACCGTCCTCGAGGAACAGGTAGACGGGGCTGGTGCCGATGGGCTGGCGGATGCCCGTGATGCTGCCTTCACCGTTGGTGGTCTGTACCGAGACGCCGGGCACCCGGCCGAGGATCTCCGATGGATGGCCGGGCCGGACCAGATCGAGCTGCTCGGCGGCCACGACGGAGATCGAGATGGGCGTTTCGGCACGCAGGGCGGCTTCCCGGGTCGTGGTCACGATGATCTCGTTGG
>CAYOXI010000016.1:0-26572 GCA_964407855.1 uncultured Chromatiaceae bacterium | reverse complement strand
GAGTGGTACGGCGAGCTGCCCCGCGCGTACTTCTACGCGGCGAACCACGCCCGGGTGGGGATCAGCGGCAGCCTCGCGCCAGAGCAGATCGAAGGCTGGGTCCGGGCGACGGGCAGCGGCTGACCCGCCGTCACTGCTTCTGCCGCCAGGCCCCCGGGAGCCCCTGCTAGACTGGCGCCCCCCGAACAGACCCGACAGGCGCGATGGACTGGGCGTAGTTCCGCTCTTACGAGGCATGGTATGAGCAAATCGCTGGCCGCCGCCTACGACACGATCACCGACCTGCTCACGGACCTGCGCGACCACAGCACGCCGAATTCCGGCGACTGGCTGGCGAAGCTGGCTGGCGCCCTTCGTCCCCGGCGCCGCGACCCGGAACACGCCGCCACACTGCGTTTCGGTGCGCTGCTGGCGGTGCTCCGGGCACGTCCGGACCTGGCCCTTGCCCTGGGTGCCCACCTCAACACGGTCCTCAGCACCCGTTCCCACCGTATTCTCTATTCGGATGCCTGGCTGCTGGGTAGCCGGACCTTTGTCAGCGCCCTCACCACCCGTCTGCTGGGCCGCATCCTGCCTCCAGCGGTGGATGCAGAGTTCCTCCGGGATGTCATCTATGTGGTTTTCGACCGACCCAGGGACCATGTGTGGCTGACACAGGTGTCCCGGGAGGACTGGGCTGCGCTGCTTGCGCTGCTGGATGTCGACGGCGAAGCCTTCGCGCCGGCGCGGCGTCAGTGCCGTGGCGAAACGCTGGAGGCCCTGCGGCTGGTCTCCCACCGGCTGGCGGCTGCAGGTTCCGAACCCGAGTTGCTGCGTTACCTGCCCGCCCTGGCGCGGCACGAATCACCGTTTCTCGCCCAGTCGGACGAGGTCCGGGATTTTCTGGAGCGCTGCCGGGACGAGAGCTGCGCACAGGCGGCTGACGACGGCCATCTGGAGGTGCTTTTCGGGCAATGCGACGACTACATTGACCGGATCCGCCGCCGTTCCCGGGAGCAGGGCGTGGCCGTGAATCTCGTCTGGCTGCTGGCGCGGCTGGAGAAGCTGGTGGGCCGGGCCCGGGCGCTCCATGGCCTGCTCGTCCCGCGGCAGCCTGCAACAGCCGTCATCGGCAGCACTGACACGGGCAGCCGGCTGCCCGTGGTCGATTTCTTTCTGGTCCTGATCCGCCAGGAAACCCGCCGCCACAGTGTTGGCGACCTCTTCAGCGGCAGTTTTGAAATGCTGGCACGGCGGGTCACCGAGCATGCCAGCAAATCAGGTGAGCACTACATCACCGAGTCCCGGGCCGAGTACTTCGCGATGTTCCGGGCGGCGGCCGGTGCCGGCGTGATCATCGCGATGATGGCGATGATCAAGATACTCATCACCCGGGCCGGCCTGCCGCCAGTCTGGGAGGCAGTTGCCTACAGCCTGAATTTCGGTATCGGCTTTATCATCGTGCACGTGCTGCACCTGGTCATTGCCACCAAGCAACCGGCCATGACAGCCGCGGCACTGGCAGCGTCGCTGGACGACACCCAGGGGCGCGAGGCGCGACTGCGGTCCCTCGAGGAACTGTCGGCCAAGGTCAGTCGCAGCCAGATGATTGCGATTGCCGGCAACATGGCGATCGGTCTCGTGGTGGCGCTTTCCATCGGCATGGTCGGTGCCCGTCTGCTGGACTGGCAGCCACTGGAGACTGTCAAGGCCCAGTATCTGCTGGACGACCTGCATCCCTGGCGCAGCCTGGCGCTGCTGCATGCAGCGATCGCCGGATTTTTCCTGTTCCTGAGCGGACTGCTCTCGGGTTACTACGACAACCAGGCGCTCTACCATCGGGTCCCGGAACGGCTGCAACGGGTGCGCTGGCTGCGGGCTGTCTTCGGTACCGTCCGCCTCACGGCTTTCAGCGAGTACATCCGCCACAACCTGGGGGCGCTGATGGGCAACTTCCTGTTCGGCTGCATGCTGGGCTGCACGCCGGTCGTCGGCGCGCTGCTGGGCCTGCCGCTGGACGTCAGGCACGTGGCGCTGTCCGCTTCCAATCTGGCCTATGCCGTCAACGCGCTGGAGTTCAGCATTTCCTTCTGGACGGTCTTCATCAGCACAGTGGGCGTGCTGCTGGTCGGGCTTACCAACCTGGGGGTGAGCTTTGCGCTGGCCCTGCGGGTCGCACTTCGCTCACGGGGCATCCGGCCCCAGCAGACGCGGGGACTGGCTGCCCGGGTACTCAACCGCTTTCTCAGTCAGCCCCGGGAGTTCCTCTGGGCTCCGCCGCTGACCGAACCCCTGGCAGCAGCGGCAGGCACCGGCGACAACGCGCCGCCTGCCTAGCTACCGGACCGCGGCCTGCAACCGGCACCATCTGGTGGAGCAGCGGCTCTGCCTCTGGCTACTCCTGACGCTGGACCGGAGCCCGGGACGGGAGCTGGTCATGACCCACGAGCTGGTTGCCGGGGTGCCTGGTGTGCGCCGGGAAGGTGTTACCGAAGCTGCCGGGCGACTGCGGGACGCCGGTTGTATCTGCTACCGGCGCGGCCACAACTCCCTCATTGACCGCCAGGCCGAGTCTATGGCCCAGGCCTAAGCGCCATAGCGTACAGACGGCGGAGCCTGGCTGTCACAGAGTGAAGGTACACAATCCGGCCCATGATCCGGGCGAGAGGACACCTGCATGAACAATATCGTCTACATCGTCGGCGCCGTCGTGATCATCATCGCGCTACTGTCGTTCTTCGGTCTCCGCTGAGGCATGAGCAAGCGTCAATAGCGATTGCGTTCAGCCCGCTGTAGGCGCCACTTGCCGTCCTCGTTGAAAAGCTCAAGGCTGAAGGCCTCGTTGTCGAGCGCCAGGCGACTGCCCCGGGTCAGTGAGGTGACCTGCAGGCGCACACGGGCCCGCGTGTCATCGGGAAACTCGATACTCTCAACCAGCACCAGCAGGTCGATCTTCGGATTCAGGGCGAAGTAGCCGCGCAGGAACTGGCGGAGACCCTCCCGGTCGCGACCACTGCTGTCGGCATAGTCGTCCGAGACCAGCGCCAGTGCTGCGCCCACGTCGCGGCTCTCCGCAGCCTGCTCGGCCGCCTCGATGATGGCCCGGACAGCGGCTTCGCGATCCGGGGGCGGTGCGCAGCCCTGCGTCCCGATGCTGATGACCAGAATCGTGAGCAGAGCGAGACTGCATGCCCGCCGTCCCACCGGCAGTCGCTAGACCAGGCCGAAGGCCAGCATCGCGTCCGCCACCTTCTTGAAGCCGGCGATGTTGGCGCCCTTCACGTAGTCCACGTAGTCGTCACTGACGCGGCCGTGAGTGACGCAGCGCTCATGGATGCCCGACATGATGTCGAGGAGCAGCTGCTGCAGCTCTGCCTCCCCGAGCGAGCGACGGGCCGAGTTCTGGCTCATCTCGAGGCCGGATACGGCCACGCCGCCGGCATTGGCTGCCTTGCCGGGGGCAAAGAGTATGCGGGCCTGCTTGAAGACATGGACCCCGGCCAGGTCAGTGGGCATGTTGGCGCCCTCGGCCACCGCCCTGCAGCCGTTCTTCACCAGCCGGCTCGCATCCTCACCGAGCAGTTCGTTCTGTGTGGCGCAGGGGAGGGCCACGTCACAGGCCACACCCCACGGGGTCTGCCCCTCGTGGAAGGTGGCCCGGCTGTACTCGGTGATATAGTCGGCAATCCGCCCGCGCCGGCGCGTCTTGTGCGTCTTGACCCAGTTGATCTTTTCCTGGTCGAGGCCGTCGGGATCGTGGATGAACCCCTGGCTGTCTGACAGGGTCAGTACCTTGCCGCCCAGCTGCACGACCTTCTCGGCGGCATGCGTCGCGACATTGCCGGAGCCGGAAATCACCACCGACTTGCCAGTCAGTTCCTCGCCCCGGGTCTTCAGCATTTCCGACAGGAAATACACCGCCCCGTAGCCCGTTGCCTCGGTGCGGATCAGGGAGCCGCCATACTCGATCCCCTTACCCGTCAGTACGCCGGTGAAATGGTTGGTAATGCGCTTGTACTGACCGAACATGTAGCCGATCTCACGCGAACCTACGCCGATGTCTCCGGCGGGGACGTCCACGTCGGCACCCACATGGCGGTAGAGTTCGGTCATGAAGGACTGGCAGAAGCGCATCACCTCGTGATCGCTCTTGCCCTTCGGGTTGAAGTTGGCACCCCCCTTGCCGCCCCCCATGGGCAGGCCGGTGAGGGCATTCTTGAAGGTCTGCTCGAAGGCCAGGAACTTGAGGACGCTCTCGTTTACCGAGGGATGAAAGCGCAGCCCGCCCTTGTAGGGCCCGATGGCATTGTTGTTCTGCACCCGCCAGCCCCGGTTGACGCGTACATTGCTCTTGTCGTCCTCCCAGACGACCCGGAACGAGACGATCCGGTCGGGCTCGGCAATCCGGCGCAGGATCTGGTACTCGTGATACGGCTCCTTGTCGGCGATGAAGCCGTAGATGTCCTGCGCCACTTCCTGGACGGCCTGCACGAACTCGTCCTGGCCGGGGTTGCGCCGCTTTACGCCCGCCATGAAGGTCGGCAGGTCTACATGATCCGTGATCGCCATACTGATTCTCCCCTGCTGCTTGGCTAACAAGTCCCGTATCGCCGGCCCTGGACCAGCGACACCAGGCTGACGACGACGGCGACCGCCGCGCCGGCCGCGGCGGCGAGCCGCACCGGGGCCGCGATCTCGATGGTCTGCAGCACGATGCCCAGGGCTGCCCATGCAAAGACAGCGGTGTAGAGTGCATCGCCGGTGCGCACGCCCACCGCCGTGTAGATGGCGGTCGCCGCAACCACCGTGAGGATCGCCCACTCATCCCTCGCCAGGTTGAAGGGATAGAGGTCAATGGCGAAGAACCATGCTGCCAGGTTGGCCAGGGTGGCGGTGCTGATCCATCCCAGGTAGAGGCTGAAGGGCAGGTCGACGCTCAGTCTCTCGACAAGGCTCGCCGGTGGCCCGGCCTTATACAGGCGGACAAAGACCACGATCAGGCTGACCAGGATCACCAGCATGCAGACGACGCTGGCGAGCAGCAGTTCGTAGTGCCAGGCAAAGATCCAGGTGGCATTCGCCACGCAACTGACGATATAGGCGGGAATGATCCGGGCAATCCGGCTATCCGGGCGTCGACTCGTTGCGCCGGCTGCAAAGGCCGAGAAGCCCAGCAGGCCGATATAGATGAGCAGCCAGATGGAGAACACCCACCCCGCCGGCGTGAAGCCCGTCGGGTAGCGGGCGCTGAGTTCACCGGTGCCCACGCCATTGATTGGCAGGCTGTTCGCCGCCCCGTTGACCGCAATGACGACCAGCGTGGCAAGGAGCGGCAGGAAGCGGCGCATGGCAGGTCTCCGTTTGCGGGCCACCTGAGGAGTGGCAGCCAGATACCGGAGCATAGCGGAAGGGCCGGGGCCGGAGCAGGCGCAGGCGCCACATTGTGCACGGCCACTGTCAGCAGTTACGCTGGCACTACGGTCTGCCGCGGCTTCGGATCAGCGGAGATGGAGAATTGCGATGAAAGCGAGGCGGCGTACGCTACTGGCTCTTGCTGCCTTGCCCCGCCTGGCACGGTGTTCTGGCAGCGGAGCCGGCCCCGGTGGATGGTGAGCGCCTGCGCTTCGCCTGGGGGGACTTCCAGCCCAATGGGCTGACCGCGCCGCTGGACACGGCGCGTCTCCAGCGCATTGCCCTGCTGGGCTGGATGCGGGAATTCACCGCGGATCTGGCGCTGGCGGAAATCGCACTCTATGGTCAGGAGCAGGGGGCTTTGACATGAGCAGGTACCGGGTCGGGATGCTGATGCTGGCGGCTACTGGTGCTGCCGGGGCCGACGAGCCGGGGCTCACCGAAAAACCTGCCGTGCTGCGCGCGGTGGCAGGCACGCTCGAGTGTCGCAGTATCGCGGCTGGCACACCCTGCGGGACCGACACCTTCCTGATGACGGTGCAGGCCGACGGGACACGCACCCTGCGGGCCCGGGCCGAGCTGCCGGCCCGGGGCATGCAGATTGACATCACCCTGCGCGTGGACCGGGACTTCCGCCCGCTCAATGCCTTCAGCCAGACCTATTCCGAGGGCGCCTTCCTGGGTGCCGGCTTCTGGGCCGTCGACGGCGGGACCATGACAGCCCTGATCAGGACGCCGGTGCGGATTGCCGAGGAAAAGATCCCGGTGCCGCCGGCCTTCTCGATGCTGCTGCACCCGGTGGCAGCGGATGGCTGGCACTTCGGTGGCTACGACCGTGCAAAGGGGGGCCGCCAGGAGATCAGCCGCTGTGCCGTCGGCGCGGCCCGGGAAAGCATCCGCTGCGCCTTCGGTCCGGCACTGCTGGAGTTGGTCGCCGAGGAGACCATTAGCGTGCCTGCCGGCAGCTTCCGTACCAGTCACTATCGCTTTGGCGACAACACCGACGTGTGGCTCACGGGTGAGGACCTGCTCGTGGTCCAGCACGAGTACCGGACCTTCGGCATCCGCTATCAGCTCACGGAAATGCGGGCCACGCCCTGAGGGATGGCCAGGCTTTCAGGCTGCCATCCTGTCCCGGAACGGGAAGAACGCCGCCCCGGCCAGGCACAGCCCGGCCCACAGGTAGTTCAGCGTGAGCTTCTCCCGCAGGTAGAACAGCGCGATACCCCAGCTGACGAAGGCCGCAATGAGCCAGGGCCGGTCACTCAGGATCTTCAGGTGGGCATACCAGGCGAACGTCATGAAGACGTTACTGCACAGGAGCAACCCGATTGAGACGGCGTAGTGGTTCACGCGCCCAGGGATGGCTGGTCAGCGGGCGATGGCGTCGCGGGGTGGGTTGCAGCGGCCGGTCGCCGCGCCGGCAGGCCCGGCAGCAGCTGCCGGTAGAGGCTCGACTCGCGCTGGTAGAAGCCCCGGGTATGAAAAGACTGGCGCAGTCCGAGCAGGGCGAAGTCCAGGTGATGGCAGAGCTCGTGGAGCAGCGTCCGCAGGAAGGTCCGGGCGGCCACCACCTGGCCCCGCCGGGCCGTGCGCATCCAGACCGTGATGGTGCCTGCCGGTCCCTGGCGGGGCGTGTAGAGGCCGTGGAGTTCACCCCACTGGCCCGCCGGGCGCTCCGCGAGCACCGTGACGCCCGGCGGCGGTACCCGCAGCCGCCCGCAGAGACTGGCGAGCAGGTGCTGGCAGGCCAGGGCGGTGATGCGGGTATCACCGGCGGCGAGTGCCTGGCTGACTGCCGCGGCGCCCGGCAGGAGATCTGCGGCGTCCGGCAATGGAATGGCGGTGATGCTGTCACTGCGGCGATAGGTGCGCTTCTGCAGGCAGCCAAGCCGATGGTAGTAGCCGTAGACCATCGGCGCAGTTTAGCCGACCATTGCAGTCCTGCGCTTCCCGGAGTCCGGCATGGACCTGACCCTCTACACGAGCCTCGGCTCGGGCAACGGCTACAAGGTGGAACTCTTCCTGCGGCTGCTCCGGCTGCCTTATGAAACCCGGCCGGTGAACCTGCGCAAGAACGAACACCTGAGCACGTCCTTCCTGGCCCGCAACCGTTTCGGGCAGGTGCCCGTTCTCGTGGACGGAGAGGAGGTCCTCACCGACTCGCATGCGATCCTGCTGTACCTCGCCGGACGCTACGGGGAGTACTCCCCCGTGGCCTGGGCACCTCTGGAGCCGGCATCCCTGGCCCGCGTGGTGCGCTGGCTGTCGGTGTCGGCCAACGAGATCCAGAATGGGCTGGCCGTGCCCCGCGCCATCAAGCTGCTCAAGTGGCCCCTGGATTACACCCAGGCGGTGCGGGGCGGGTACCGGATCCTGAAGATCATGGATGACTACCTGGCCGACCGGGACTGGCTGGCCCTGGAGCACGCCACGGTGGCGGACCTGGCCTGCTATCCCTACGTGGCGCTGGCGGCGGAAGGGGGCGTGGACACCTCGTCCTTCGGCAATGTACTCCGGTGGGTAGCCCGGGTGGAGGCCATGCCGGGCTTCTGGCCCATGCCGCGCCTTCCCAACCTGGCCGGCGTACCGCTGGTCCCGGTACCGGCGCGTTAGCGGGCTACTCCGGTCCTAACGCTGGTGACGGGCCTTCCACTCGCCATAGGGCATGCCGTAGACCCGTTCCCGGGCTGCCTCGTCGCTCAGTTCGATACCCCGTTCGGCAGCCGCCGCCCGGTACCACTTCGCCAGGCAGTTCCGGCAGAAGCCGGCCAGGTTCATCAGGTCGATGTTCTGGACATCCTTGCGGCTGTCCAGATGCTCGACGAGACGCCGGAAGGCGGCGGCCTCCAGTTCCGTCCGGGTCTGGGCATCAGGCGTCACTGAGTCCGGCCTCAGTCCCGGGGCCAGGAGAAGGGTGTCTGGCCTTCCTTCAGGCCGGCCCGGCGTCGTTCGTCAATCAGGGCCTTTGAGTATTTCCAGATCCCGATCCCTTCGGCCGGGGAATTCCACACCGTTGGCGCGTTGAAGTACTTGGGATGATTGCGCTCCAGCCAGGTGCGCACATTGGCCGGCATCACACCGTTGATGTCCTTCATGCCACGGCGCAGCTTGTGCGAATGGCTGTGGTAGACGATCTGCCCCGGCGCATTGCCCATCTCCATGAAGGGCAGCCAGCCGGAGATACGGCTCCAGGACGTGACGCAGGCAGCCGCAGTGACCTTCGGGTCCTGCACCTCCGCGAGGGAGCCGATCATGCCCCACAGCTCGGTGGTCTGGTAATTGTCGTTCTGGGAGTGCAGCGGGTACTCGCTCCGCGGCATGACGCTCTTCTCGAAACGGAAGACGCTGATGCGGAACACCAGGTCGTCACCGTTGATCTCGTGGGCCCAGGGGAACGGGAAGCGGCCACCCTCGACCTGGTAATAACGGTTCACGTGGTCATTGAGGATGTGAATGACTTCCACGCGACGCTTGGTCCACGGGTTGTACCAGCTTTCGAGCACCTCGCCGGACTGCGGGTCCAGGTACAGCAGGGCTTCACGGTGGTAAAAGCGCCACGACTTCTCGGCGTCGACCCACTCGACCCGGCTCACGCCAATGCCGATAGTCTTGAACAGTTTGGTGTTGCCCTCGCCGGGAACCCACGCCCAGGCTTCGCCGGGAAACACGCCGATGGTCTCGTTGCCGGCGATGTCAGCCTGGAGCTTGAGCAGTGCGATGCAGTTGTCGGCCGGATCATCCAGGTTGAGACTGGGCTTGCCCTGGCGGGCTGCGCGGGCGGGCCCGGCCCCCAGTCCCAGCAGCGCCGCGCCGCCCAGCGAGACACCCGTGGCCATGCCGGCGAGGGCCGAACGGCGCGTCAGTCCCTGGGGAGTGGTGGGTCTCTTTGCCATGTCAGTCTCCTGCGATGACCGGTGCCGGGAACGGTTCAGGCCACCGGGGCGGGCTTCTGCTGCCGGGAGTAGTGCTCCAGGCTGGAGTGGCTGGGGCCGTAGTCCTCGGTCGGTGCCGACAGCATGTGCGGGCAGTTCTTCTCGGCATACTCGCGGACATTCTTCGGCAGCCTGTCGACGCTGTCGAAGGCCGTCATCGTCGAGGTGTACATGCAGTGGCCCGGCGCCTGGCCCATCAGCATCCACGGGAGCCACGGCGTGATCCGGTGCCAGGTGCCCACGTAGGGCACGGCGGTCAGTGCGGGGTTCTCGAGGTCCTTGCGCTTGACGAAGTAGCGCATCATCTCCGAGACCTGTGCCTTGGGGCCGGCAGATTCGCGCGGCCACTTGTCCGGCTGCAGCGGGTTGGGATAGTTGAGGTGCATGTCGGTGGCCAGCACCAGCGTCTCCGCGTCCAGTTCCTGCCAGGGAAAAATCAGCGGGATCTTGGGCAGCTTGCTCTTGTCTCCCGGGAAGTCCTCCGGGGCCAGGATCAGGGTGTCGCTGATCGTGTAGTTGAAGGGATCGTTGATGGCATGCACCACCTTCACCTTCTCGTTGGTGAAGGGATTCTGGAACTCCTCGATGATGTCGGCGGGCTGGCCGCTGCGGGTGATGCTCGTATAGAAGATCACCTCCTTGTTGACCCGCCGGATGTTGCCATCGGGCAGGGGCAGGAGCCGGGTTGCCAGGAAAACCTGGAAGCCGAGGAAGGGCTGGAGCTTCTCGCCGGGACGCACGGCGAGGATCTGGCCACTGCACTGGCCGATGCGCTGCTTGCTGCTGTCCATGTCGCCCTGGATGCGGGACCAGGCGTCGCGGTTCCAGCGGGGGTTCATGAAATCGATTTTCGTCTCGAAGGGAATGATGGCCATGCGTCGTGGTTCCTTTGCCGGCTGGCGTGATGTGGCGGTCAGTCTACTCCGCCGGGCAGGCAGCGAGGCGCTGCGGACCCGGTGAACGCGGCATTGGCCATTGCGCGGATTACACTTGGCACCCGCAGCGAACCCGGGCCGGAAACCAGGACCAGAGCCATGCAGAATCAGAAAGTTGTACTCAATCGCCCCCTCGACGGCGTGCCGGATGCCGCCGATTTCCGGGTGATTGCGGCAGCAGTCCCGGAGCCTGCCGCCGGCGAGTTCCTGGTCCGGCACATCTACCTGTCACTGGATCCCTACCAGCGGTCCGCCATTGCCGGCCGGCACATGACCGGCCGACAGCCGCTGGGCGACGGCGACATGCCCGCCGCAGAGACTGTCGGCCAGGTGCTTCGTTCGCGCCACCCGGACTATCCGGAGGGGGCGTATGTGCGCCACATGGGCGGCTGGCAGAGTTACGCACTGTCATCCGGGGAGCGGACCTCAAGGATCGACCCGGCCGTGGCCCCGCTGTCCACCTGGCTCGGCGTGATGGGCATGCCCGGTCTTACCGCCTGGGCAAGCATTGTGGAACTCGCCGGGGTACGGGCGGGCCAGACCGTGCTGGTGTCGGCAGCCCTCGGGCCGGTGGGCTCGCTGGTGGGGCAGCTGGCCCTGCAGCGGGGCGCCTCTGCGGTGGGCATTGCGGGCTCGGACGCCAAGTGCGCGCTGGTCACCGGCCAGCTCGGTTTCCAGCACTGCGTGAACTACCGGCAGGACGGATTCAGGGAGGCCCTGGCGACGGCCTTGCCCGGCGGGGCGGACATCTACCACGACAATGTGGGCGGCCAGATGCTCGCTGACGCCTTCAGTGTGCTCAAGCTAAACGGTACGGTCATCCTGTGCGGGCTGATGGAACGCTACAACGATCCGTCGCGGTCCAAAGGACTTGACCTTGCGCTGCCCATCCTGAAGCGGGCCGTGATGAAGGGGCTGGTGGTCAATGACTTCGAGGCGCGCCGGCCGGTGTTCGAAGCCGCGGTGGCGGCCGGGCTCCGGGACGGCAGCATCCGCTACCTCGAGGATCGCGCCGGGGGGATTGCAGCCACCGGCGCCCATTTTGCCCGGCTGATGCGGGGCGACAACGTGGGCAAATCACTGGTCGTGCTGGGGCCGGAGTAAAGCTCCGGGGCTAGAACCCGAGGGCCAGGTTGTAGTGGGTCGTCAGGGTGCGCCGAAGTAGTAGGCGATGCCCAGATTGATGGTCCAGAGGTCGCCGCCATCCAGGGAGAACCAGTCGCCTTCGATACGCAGCGCGAAGTCATCGGTGACAGCAATCTGTGCGCCGAGGCCAGCGGTAAAACCGTCGGCCTTTTCCTGGGGCTGGTTGATCCCGTCGAGCGTTACATCCTGGTCGAAGGTGTAGAAGCCCGCCTTGCCGAACAGGTCCACGTCACCCGGGCTCCATGGCAGGTAGCCCACCAGGTTCAGGCTGAACCCCCGGCTGCTGGCTTCGAGATCGCCACCAGCCTCGCCAGGCGTGATATCTGCCTCGAAGTCACCCGTGCTGAGCCAGGCAGCCTCGACACCAAACAGGGCATTGAAGCGATACTGGCTGAAGAGCTTGAAGCCCATGGAACTGTCGTCGAAGCTCGGGTCATCAACGTCGTACTGGCCGAAGACCGCAGCGCCACCGATCTGCCAGCCCGGTTCCCCCGGCCCGGCGACTGCAGGCAGGGCAAGGAGGCTGCTCGTGCCGAGCAAAATCGCGATGAGGCTGTGGCGCATGTCAAAACTTCTCCTGGCTGGCTTAATTTTCCGAGAACTCAAGCGTGACACGGCGATTCAGGGAGCGGCCCTCGGCGGTATTGTTGGGCGCAATCGGCTCGGAGCTGCCCCGGCCGGTGGCGCTCAGCTTCTCGCGGGGAATACCCCGGCTCACCAGATAATCGCGGACGGAGGCGGCGCGACGTTCGGACAGTGACTGGTTGTAGGCGTCCGGACCGGTGCTGTCCGTGTGGCCCACGACGTTGACGTTGAAGGCCGGCCGCTGGGCGAGGATATCGGCGACGGAATCCAGGATCATGCGGTCCTGCGCCGTCAGGGTTGCCGAGCTGGTCTCAAAGGTGACGCCGCGCAGGATCAGTTCTTCTTCGCAGCCCCGGACATCCACCTTGGCGCCCGCCGGTGTTCCCGGGCAGGCATCCTTGTCGTCGGTGACGCCATCGCCATCGCTGTCGGCCGGCGGCGGGGGCGGGGGCGGGGGCGGCGGCGGCGGCGGAGCAGCCGCTGCCGGAGCCGGCGCCGCGGGTGCAGCCATGGCCACCGGGGCAGGCCTGGCGGGTCGACCAAAGAGATACTCGATTCCGAAGTTCAGTGTCCAGAGCTGGCCATCGTCGATGTCGAACCACTCGCCCTCGTAGCGAAAGGCAAACTGGTCGCTGATCTTGTAGCGTCCGCCGAGCCCACCAAGAAAGCCGGCGGGCGAGTTTGTCTGGACCAGGCTGCCATCGATGGTCACCTCCTGATCGAAGTCGTAGTAGCCGAGCTTGGCATAGATGTCGAGGTTGTCACTGCGGCTGAACCAGGGAAGGAAGACCAGCGCGGACCCGGCGAAGCCGGAGAGACTGGCTTCCCCGTTGCCACCCGGAATGGCCGGGAAGAGATCCTCCTTGAAGTCGCCGAAGTTGTAATAGGCGCCCTCAAGCGCCAGCAACCGGTTGAAGCGATAGCCGCCGAACAGCTTGAGTCCGGTAGAGCTGTCGTCCAGCTCATTACTGTCGAACTTGTAGTCGGCAAAGGTAGCGGCGACGCCGGCATTCCAGCCTGCAAACTCATCGGCCAATACGGCAGTCGTGCCGGCCATTCCGATTACTGCTGCCGTCAGGATCCGTTTCATCGCGCAGACTCCTCAAGGGTACGGGTTCGTGATTTGTTAGGTCGGGAGCATCAGGAGTGTGCACCGCTGCGGGCATCCGGGTGTCAGGTGTCTTGCTGACTATCCCCCCAATGGACACCACCAGGCAGCGCTCACCAGTCGGAGTGACCCCCCTCCGCAATCCGCTGGCCGTTTTGAGTCCGGGCAGTATACGGCCGGCTGTATATGCGTCAACTTGCCACCAGCCAGGCGACCCAGTCCGCCGGATCCGCCGGCAGGCTGGTGAGCTGAAGGTCGTCAGTTGCCAATACCACCCGTGCCCGGCTCCAGGCAGAGCCGGAACGCAGGCCGATCCGCGGGATCCTGCCGCCGGTGAAACGGCCGTTGGTCAGCGAGCCGGCCAGCGGATAGCTGATTACCTCCCGGAGAAGCGGCTGCCAGTACCCGGCGGCGCGGAGCAGGGCCCGGACCTCCCGGTGAATGCCTGTGTCATCCAGTGCCGGTTCGCCTTTCCTGATCGCCGCCTGCTCGCGGCGGAACCACGGATGAAACAGCCGCCCGTCCCGCACCAGGTGCCAGGCTTCGAGCAGATGTCCACCCGACCAGACTGGTTCCAGCGCCGGCAACCCCTGCGCCAGCCAGTCCGCAGCTTCGTCGGGTGACCACAGGGCCGGATCCACCAGCAGCAGTTGTGCGCGGCTGCCCAGCTGGCGCTGGACTTCGAGGGCGACAGCGGCGCCCGTCTCGAAGCCGATGATCCGTAGGCCGGTGCCTGGCGCGGTATCGCTGGCCAGGCTACTCGCGAGACTGCCGGTGAGCCGCTGCACGACGGCCTGCAGCCCGTCTTCGCTGCCGGGCGGGTCGCTGGCGCCGTGGCCGGGCAGATCAGGCACGATCACCTCGAACGCCGTGGCCAGGGTCTGCGTGACCGGGTCCAGCAGCTGCGCATCGCCTCCCACGGGATGAATGAGCAACAGCCGGGGTGCTGTCGGTGATCCGGCGCGGCGCAGCCGCAGCTGCTCCCCCGGCTTTCCCGCGTAGGCGTTATGCAGGGCGCTGTCCGGGGTAGGCGGTGCCCGGCCTGCGGGGCCCGGGTCACCCGGGTGGGCCCGGAGGTGAGCGAGGGACCGGGCCAGTGCTTCCTCGGCGTTCATGGCAAGAACCATCTGGACTGTCGGCGAGTGGCCACCGACACGGGCGAGATGCGGTGCCAGAGGATCCCGGGCAGTGGCGGTAATCAGCACTGGCACCTGCATGTCGGGCAACAGGCGCTCGGCTCGATACGCAAATGCCGCTGCGTAGGCAACCCGGTAGTGATCACCGGCGGCGAGGAACTCGTGCAGGCCCAGTTGCAGGCGACCGGGCGGTGGCACATCGAATGCCAGCCGCGTTTCGGCGCGGTGGTCATACCAGGGAAAAAACAGTGTCTGCTCGCGCAGGCGGGCCCACAGCCAGGCCAGGTGGCCGCCGTCCCACCGCGGCACGATGGGTGGCAGGTAGTGGGCAAGGAGGTCGTCGATCTCAGCGCCAGTCAGCACGACCAGGCCATTGGCGGCCAGGGCGGTGACCCGGCCGGGTCGCGCATGCGCCATCCCGGCGCCGATGCTGGCGCCGGTGTGAAAGCCGTAGATCCCGAAGCGACCCAGGCCCAGCGCATCGGCGAATTCAAAGGTGGCCTCGGCGAAATCGTCGATGCTGGCCTGAACCACCGGCTCGCCATCAGGCGCCAGCGGATCCGACAGTCCATAGCCCGGGGAGTCGGGTGCAAAGAGCGTGAAATGGCTGCTCCACGCGGCCATCAGCGGTTCCATTTCCCGTGACGACTGGGGTGACTGGTGCAGCAGGAGGACTGCAGGGCCAGTGCCGGCGCGGCGGTAGTGGACCTGGCGATGGCCGAAGCGATCGTTGACCGTGACCAGGTCGCGCTGGACTGGGGTGGGCATCGGGTCCTCACTGCCGCTGCCGCGGCGCTATGATGGCGTGCATTCTAATCTGTTCACCGGCGAGCCAGTTCCGTGGACCTCAAGCGCAGACTGCAGTATCCCGACTGGCCCTTCGATCCGGCGGCCCGGCTTTTTTCTGCCCAGGACCAGCGCCCGGAGAGTCTGACGACGGTGTCACCCGGGGATCTCACGCCACTCCAGCGGGCGCTGCTGGTCATCGACGGAACGGTGACCACTTTCCTCGAGGCCTATGCCCTGGAGCCGGTGTCTGTGCTGCCGCTCGCGCAAAGTGCCACGCATCTGGCGGTGGCAGATCCGTGGCTCGAGGCGGGCGCCGGCACGCCGGTGCTGTCGCGGTCCGTGCTGCTCACCGGCGGTCGCACCCGGACCGTATTTGCCTACGCAGAGTCGCTGATCTGTACCGAACGCCTCCCTGCCCCGATGCTGGACGGCCTGCTCCGGGGTGGCATGAGCCTCGGGCAGATGCTGCTGCAACCCGGTTTCGACAGCCGGCGCGAGGGCCTGTGGTATGGCCGCGAATCCCCGGCCGGCCTTCCGCCGGCGGTTCTGGCGGTCACCGGCCCCGATTTCCTGACCCGGACCTACCGGGTCAGCGCCCAATCCCGGCCACTGATGCTGATCACCGAGCGGTTTCCCTGGCGGTCGGCTTGACCGCCACCCGCCGCCTTCCGGTAGATTGCTAAACCTCCCCGGAACCTGCCACGGAGACCCGAACATGCTGCAAGGCTTGCGCACCTGGATTGCACTGCCCGCACTTGTGGCCTGTAGTGCTGTCGCGGCCCAGGGCTGGCAGCACTACGGTGGTGACGAAGGGGGCAGCCGCTATTCCCCGCTGACCCAGATCAACCGGGACAACGTCCAGACACTGGAACTTGCCTGGCAGTACCGGACCGGCGCGGTGGCCGAAAACCCCGATCTCAAGAAGTACATCGACTTCCAGGCCACGCCCACCCTGCTGCCGGCGGCTGCCGGGGGTCACCTGATGCTCTGTGATCCCTTCGGCAAAGTGATCGCCCTCGACCCCGTGACGGGCAAGAAGCGCTGGACCTGGGATCCGGAGATCGACAAGACACCGTACGCCGGGCGCTTCAAGTGCCGCGGCGTGGAGTACTGGGCGGACCCGGATGCCGGGGCGGGGGCCGCCTGCAGCCACCGGATCTTTCTCGCCACGGCGGACAAGCGACTGGTCGCCATGGATGCCCGGGATGGCAAGCTGTGTGCGGGCTTCGGCGAGGGCGGGCAAGTGGCTATCAACCCGCTGCTGCTGGCCATGACGCCTGCCGACGGCGTGGAGGGAACGCAGCTGCTGTCGCCACCCACCGCGATCAATGGCGTCGTGGCGGTCTCGTCCACTTCCAACAAGTTCCGGAGTTCCACCTCGGTCAACGGCGCGATCCGCGGCTTCGACGCCCGCACCGGCAAGCTGCGGTGGAACTTCGATCCCCTGGTGCGGGATGCCGCGACCGGTTTCGAGCCCACGCCGCCGGAGGTGGGCGGCGGCAACAACTGGGTGCCGATGGCCGCCGACAGCGGGCGGGATCTGCTCTTCATCCCGACCGCCGCACCGGCCGCCAATTACTATGGTGTCCACCGGCCCGGCGACAACCGCTATGCCAACTCCATCGTCGCGGTGCGGGGGACCACGGGCGAGGTGGTCTGGCATTTCCAGACGCTGCACCACGACGTCTGGGACCGGGACGTGGGCTCGCCGCCCATCCTGACCGACATCACGCAGGACGGCCGGAAGATACCGGCCGTGATCCAGCTGGTGAAGACCGGCATGGTATTCGCCTTCAACCGCGAAACGGGTGAGCCCGTATTCCCCATCGAGGAGCGCCCGGTACCCACCGATACCGACATCGTGGGAGAGCAGCTGTCCCCCACCCAGCCCTTCCCGACCAAACCGCCGGTCCTGGTACGCAACACCCTCACGCCGGACGACGCCTGGGGTTTCACGATCTTCGACCGCAATGCCTGCCGCAGGAAGATCGAGTCGATGCGTCATGGCGGGCACTACGAACCGATCATGACCACGGGGACGATCCTGTATCCCCAGATTGGCGGTGGCAGCAACTGGGGTGGCGGGGCTTACGACCCGGAGCGCAACCTGCTCATCACGCCGGTGTCGCAGATTCCCTTCTATGTGAAGCTGATCTCCCGCGACCTCGTGGATCCGGAGTATGCGAAGAAACCGGAGGCCGGTGGCCCGATGCAGGGGCCCGGGTATCTGGGCGACACCCCATACGGCGTGATCCAGGGACCGCTGATGTCGCCGTCGTTCACGCCCTGCACCAGGCCGCCCTGGAACATGCTGGTGGCCGTGGACATGGCCGCGGGCGAGATCCGCTGGGAGATCCCGTTCGGGCGCCTCGACAAGCTGATGCCGGTGCCGCTGCCGCTGAACCTCGGTACACCCACGGCCGGCGGTCCAATCATCACGGCCGGCGGGCTGATCTTCATTGGTGCGACACCCGACAACCGCCTCCATGCCTACGACATCGAGACCGGCAAGGAGCTGTGGGTGCATCGTGCCCCCACCTCCGCGATGTCCACGCCGATGACCTACGAGGTGGACGGGCGCCAGTTCGTGGTGTTCACGGCGGGCGGGCACTCCTGGTACGACGCCAAGGGCGTGGATGACTACGTCCTGGCGTACGCGCTGCCCGAGTGAACCACGCGTGAACCAGGCCGCGTTTCCGGATACCCGCCGGGCCTTCTGAGAACTGGCGCATGGTCGGGGTTCGCCAGGGGCGACTAGTCTCCCCCTTATGTTTGGCGTCCCTGTGTTTCCCGACTTCCTCGTGGTGGCCGCCGGTATCGGTGGTTTAGCCCTGGGGGCACTGCTCGTCCGGGTTATCGGCAGCGCCGGCCACCGGCCACTGGGCCGGGGTGCTGATGACCTGCACCACAAGGTGCGTGCGCTGGAGGCGGATCTCCGGGTGGCTCATCGTTCGGTGGAGCACGCTAAAGCCGAGCAGGAGCAGGTAGTGACGGCCCTGGCAGCGCAGACCAGCGAGCTCAACCAGCTCCGCGAACAGGCCGCCCGGCACGACGACGAGGTACGGAAGCTCAAGACCGCCGTTCAGCATGAGTGTGGCAAGACCGCCAGGCTCCGTCACGAACTGGCGGATCGTGCCGAGGAAATGGTGCGCACCCACGTCCAGCTGCGGGATGTCCAGACCGAACTTGGTGTCAGCCAGGTGGGCTCCGATGTGGTCATAGACCAGATCACCCGCCTCGAACGGGAACGGGATGACCTGAACGCGATGGTGACCAGCCTGCGCCGTGAGATGGAAGCGCGCAAGCGGCGGGAGACCGCGGGCCTGCCGGACAATGACCTGCTGCTGGACTGCTGAGCATGGCGATCCTTGGTTTAATCTTCATCGGCCTGCTGTTCGGCATTCTCCTGAGCAGCATCGCCGTGGCCTTTGTGATCATCCGCTCCGGCGGGCCACTGAAGGAGAGCCTGTTCGGCAGCGACCCGGGGCGACTGCCGGCCTTCGGCGGCGCAAAGCGCGAGCTGGCGCCAAACCCCGAGGGTGACAAGCGTGCGGGGATCCTGCTCGAGGAGAACCGCGTGATGCAGCGGCTACTCGACCAGACCCGTGTCGAACGGGAGGAGCAGATTGCCCGGCTGAAGGCGTCCCAGGCCGAGACCGAGGCGCTGCGGGGCCAGCTCTCTGAGCGGGATGCAGGCATCCAGGAGCTCCGTGCGGCGCTTCGCGAAGCGCAGCAACGGCACGACGAGCTCTTTGCCCAGCTGGGTGAGCGTGGCGAGGAGCTCGCGCGGGTCCGTACCCAGCTCAAGGACGCGGTCGTGGAACTGGATGTGACCACATCCGGTGCCTCTTTCACGACCCAGCAGATCGACCTGCTCCAGAAGGAGCGGGATGAGCTTGCCATCCTGCTTGACGAGCTGCGTTCCCGTCGGCAGGCGTCCCGGCCCACGGCCTGAGCGGCCGTCCCGGGGCCACTCCCCTCCCGGATTGGGCGATACTCACCGCCGGACTTCAGTCATCCGGAGGTAGTGCCTTGCGTCTCGGTGTCATGGCGGGCTATTCGCCGGCGACGGTGGACGTGCCGATGGAAGGGATACTCGAGGCCGAGCGCCTCGGCTATCACTCCGTCTGGACCGCCGAAGCCTACGGCAGCGACGCGGTATCCGTGGACGACCGATGACCCGCACCAGGGAGTACATCGAGATCATCCGCAAGATCGCCGCGCGGAGCGGGCCACTGACACATGAAGGCTACCACTACCAGATTCCCTACCACGGCCCGGACGCGACCGGACTCGGCAAGCCCATGGTCAGCATCCTGCACGGCGATCCGTCCCTGCCGATCTACACGGCCGCCGTCACGCCGGCCGGCCTGCGCACCGCTGCCGAACTGGCCGACGGGGTCTTTCCGATCTGGATGAATCCGGAGCGCTTCGATCTGATCGGCCCGCACCTGGAGGAGGGCTTCAGGCTCGGGGGGCGGGCCCGCTCACTGGCGGACTTCGACCTGGCCCCGCTGGTGCCGGTCTCCCTGGGCGACGACCTGCAGAAGTGCCAGGCCCCGGTGCGGGCGCACATCGCCCTGTATATCGGTGGCATGGGTCCCCGGGCGAAGAACTTCTACACGGACTACGCAATCCGGATGGGCTACGAGGCCGAGGCACGGCACATCCAGGATCTGTACCTCAGCGGCCGCAAGGAGGAGGCGATGGCGGCGGTGCCGGAGAAACTGATTGACGAGATCGGCCTGGTTGGTCCCGCGGGCCGGATCAGGGAGCGACTTTCTGCCTGGAAGGCGGCTGGCCGTGCGGGCCAGGTGGGGTCGATGCTCGTGGCTGGCGCCTCACCCGAGGCGCTGCGGCTGCTGGCTGCCGAGCTGCTCTGAGACTGCCGGTTTCGATGCAGGTCGAAGTCATCCTCGACAGCCGGGCCAGTGCCGAGGAACTGGCTGAGCTGGGGCGCCTGGCCGAGCGTTTCGGCCTGGACGGTGTCTGGGTGTCGAGCCTGGCGGATTCCCGCGAGCCCTTCACCAACCTGGCGCTGCTTGCGCACACGTCGTCGCGCATCCGGCTGGGCCCGGTGGCTGTCAATCCCTTTGATACCCATCCGGTGAAGATCGCCTCCGCACTCCTGACGCTCAATGAGATCGCCCGGGGACGGGCGCGGATCGTGATCGGCGGTGGGGGAGAAGCCCTGGCCTCGCTCGGCATCCGGCCCCACCGGCGCGTGCGCGCCGTGCGCGAGTGCGTCGAGATCATCCGGGCTGCTGCTACCGGCGAGGCGCTGAATTACGCGGGCGAGCTCTATCGGGTCAATAACCTTCGCCTGGGCTGGATCCGGTCACCGGCGCCCGCGGTGCTGGTGGGCGCCAGCCAGGAGCAGATGCTGCGCATGGCCGCGGGCTGTGCCCAGGGCATCATGCTGAGCGACATGCCACCCGGACCCGCGACCGCAGCGCTCGCCACCTACCACCAGGCGCTGGCCGCCGGCGGTCGCGTGCCAGGGAGCGTACACACCACCGTGTTCACGGCCTGGCATGTTTACCCCGACCTGGGGCGGGCCCGACGGGAAGCGCGCCGCTGGCTGCTGTTGCGGGGTATTTTCCGGCCCTGGCTGCTGGCCGGGTTTCTCGAGCCGCCGGATGTCGATCTCGTGATGGCCAGCCAGGGAGCCTTTGCCCGGGCCTTTGCTGCCGGGAGTGCCGACGTCGAGGGTGTGCCCGACCGGATCCTTGATGCGCTGGTGGACAATGTCACTCTCACCGGGACACCGGACGTGATGGACGGGCTGCTGGAGAGACTAGTGGAACTCCGGTCGGCCGGTCTGCGCGCCGTGGCGCTGCGCCTTTATGGCGACCCCGCCGCCTCGATCAGGCTGCTGGGCCGACGGGTGCTGCCCGCGCTGCGGGGCTGACCGAGGGCTGACCGAGGTCTGACCGAGGTCTGACCGGGCTCTGATCCAGGTCCGACGAGCGTCAGTCGGCGGGTGGCCGGCGCAGGGCCTTTACGCCGCTGCGCTGCTTCTTCTCGTCGACCCGCCGCCGCTTCACGTTGCGGGACGGCCGGGTCGGAATCCGCGGCGCCGCTTCCTCGCAGGCGGCCGCCACGAGCGCATTGAGCCGCTCCAGCGCATCTTCCCGGTTCCGCTCCTGGGTGCGATGCCGCTGGGCCTTGATGATGATCATGCCGTCCGCCGTCACCCGCCGGTCGCCAAGGGCCAGCAGACGCGCCTTGACCCTGTCCGGCAGCCCGGACTGGCGGACGTCGAAGCGCAGGTGGATCGCGCTCGCCACCTTGTTGACGTTCTGGCCCCCGGCGCCCTGGGCGCGGATGGCGGTGAGCTCGACGTCTTCCGGCGCGATGGTTGGCGTGAGGTTATGACGGGTCATGGCTGAAGGGGAGCACCGGTGGAGAACTTTGCCGCGGGAGTTCGGTCGGCGGGAGCCGTCAAATTGTGCCCGGCGGCCACCCCCCCTAGAATGGCGGTGAACAGTCCCGTCGTCCATGCCCCGGAAGCCAGCAATGAACAGGTCTTCACTCAGCCCCTGCACAGTCCTCCTGCTGCTGTCCCTGCTCTTTGTGGGCAGTGCCCGCGCGGAACTGTCGCTGGACGCGACCTTCAACCCGGGCGGCGCGGAGCCCGGCATCCTGGAATTTGATATCTCTGATTCGGAGGACGCCGGCAATGCCGTCGCGGTCCAGACCGACGGCAAGCCGGTTCTCGTTGGCTACACCCGGCAGCCCGGTAGCGGGTCCGGCTTCATCCAGATTGGCACGGCCGCCCGCTTCAATGTGGATGGCACCACCGACGAAGAGTTTGGTGTGGACGGCCTGGTCAGCCTGGATGTCTTCGGGCCGGTCGGTCCCGGGGACGGCGCAGGCGTCTCGGTGGTGGCCATCAATCCGGCCGATCAGAAGATCCTGCTGGGTGGCCAGTTCACTACGGTCAGTGCGCGCCGTCCGTTTCTCGTTCGGCTGAATACCGATGGCACGGTCGACACGACTTTTGGCACTGACGGGCTGCTCCTGCTCACCGGCCCGGAGTTCGGCAACGTGAATGTCCAGGACATTGCCCTGCAGAGCGACGGGCGAATTCTCCTCGCAGGGGACTTCGTCCCTCAGGCCAGGTTCCTTGGGTTCATCATCCGGATTTCGGCCGACGGCGCCGTGGACGAAACCTTCGCCAGCAGTGGCATCCTCCAGGTCAGTGACCCGTCCCAGGTGACGGGTGCCTTTACCCTGCCGGCTATAGCCGTGCTGGGCGACGACAGCATCCTCGCGGTCGGTGGCACCAGGAACCTGACTGTGCGCAAGTACACGGCGGACGGTGCTGTCGACCCGCTTTTCGGCACCGATGGAGTCGTGTCGGTGAACGTATCCTCTGGGTCTGGTGGCACCGTTGTGGACTCCGATGACGTGGCGACGACCATCGGCCTGTATCCGGATGGGCGCATACAGATCGGTGGCCGCACCCGGGCCAATCCGAACAATGCGGGTTCGCTGTTCAATCCCGTGCTTCTCCGGTTGCTTGCGGATGGGCAGATCGATACGGGATTCGGTGTCGATGGTCTGCGCGTGCTTGGTGGCGGTACCGATCCCGGCTCCGTGGCGGGCCTGGTCGTCCGGGGCAGCGGGGACATTGTCGTCAGCGGCTTTGGCTTCAATCCGACCCAGGTCAGCGAGAGCAGTGTGGCCCTAGCGCCCCTTGCCGGCGAGGTATTGCCCTTTCCCGTGATCAGTCTGGTGCTCGATCCGGATGGCAGGCCCGTTGGTGCCGGCAGCCGGTTTCTTGCCGATGGCACGGTCTTTGATGATTTTTCGCAGGTGTTGCTGCGCCTGACTGCCAGCGACCTGAACGATGGCAGCGATACCACCCCGGACGCCTTCAGCTTCGAGACGCGCGTCGGGGTCGCGCTATCAGCCACCGTCGTGTCCGGCACCATCGTGGTCACCGGCATTGATGCTCCCGCCCCGGTCAGTGTTGTGGGCGGCGACTATTCGCTGGGCTGCACGGCCGATTTCACGGACCTGCCCGGGACCATACTTGCGGCCCAGCCAGTCTGCGTCAGACAGACCGCTGCGGCCGATCCCCTGACGTCCACCATAACGACCCTGACCATTGGTGGCGTGAGTGCCGATTTCACCTCCACCACCACCCCTTTCGGTCCCGACACGCCCTTCGGGGACCAGTTGAATGTCCGCCTGCAGACCACCGTAATCTCCAATGCCTTCGCCCTTGCGGGCCTCGGCGCGCCCGTTGCCGTTGCAGTAGCGAACGGCGAGTACTCCATTGGCTGTGGCGGCAACTGGACGCGGGAAGCGGGCACCATCACCAACGGCGACACGCTCTGCCTGCGCCATGTCACGCCGGCCCAGCTGTCGACACCCACGGTGACTACCGTGACGCTGGGGGGGACTGCCTACACCTTCACCAGTGTGACGACAGCCGACAAGCCGTTGCCGGGCTCGAGCGCGATTGACCCGCTCGCATTGCTGCTGCTGGTGCCGGGCCTGCTGGCGGGGCGCCGGCGGCGGAACCTCGCGGCTGGCTGAAGCCGGCGGCGCTCAGGCGCCGTGGCATTTCTTGAACTTGCGGCCGCTGCCGCAGGGGCAGGGATCGTTCCGGCCCGCTTTTGGCGCCGCCCGGCGGTAAGGTTCCAGCGGGCCGTCGGGTTCAGGCGGCTGCGCCGAGCAGGGACCGGATGGCGGTGACGAAGCCAGCCGCATCCCGCGCGGGTACCGGGGCGGCGCCGAGTTCACGCCAGTCGATGCCCGCGGTGGCCTGCTCCAGCACCAGACGTTCCTCCCGGCCGTTCCAGACCAGGCGCTGGCGCTGCCCGTTCCGGGCGAGGCGGACCATCCAGCTGCCATAGACTCCGGCGGCGGCGATGTAGTCCTCGACTTCACAGCCGCAGTCCGCACACGCCGTCGTGACGGCCTCGGCAAAGGGTTCTGTCGCCGCCAGTGGCTCGACGGGAGCCATCTTCGCGGGCGGGCGCCCGATCCACATCACTTCATGTTCCGCCAAGTCTGCTCTCCGGAGTAAGGGGCTCTGGGGCCAGCATGCTAACCGCGCGGAGGTCGCGAACTGAAGTGGAATCGACTGCCGGGACCGATCTGCTACCCTGAAATCCGGCTCCCCGGGAGCGGGGCAGGAGGGTGGCTATGCAGGACGGCATTACCGGCTACGAGTTGTGGCAGTTCCTGCATGTGGCGCTGTTTGTCTTCTGGCTGGGTCCGGAATTCGCGGTTTACCTCTGGAGTCGCAAGGCCGTGGCGCCCGGCGTCCCAACCGAGCTCCGGATTGTGTCCGGCCAGATGATCGCGGCTGTGACCGTCATTCCCCGGGCGGCGGCCGCCCTGATGCTGACGGCGGGGGGGATCCTGTCCGAGTACGTGGGTCTCACCCACCCGTGGTGGCAGATGGCCGGCATCATCCTGCTGGGTCCGGTATGGCTCGCCCTGGTGCTGGCCGGCGCCCTGCGTGACGGCACGCCGCTCGGTGCGACGGCCATCGGGCTGGAGAGCCTGCTGCGCTGGCTGCTTATCATCCTGGTGCCGCTGTCGGTGGCCTGGTCCTGGACCACGGGGCAACTGGCCATGGCGCCTTATGTGGGCTCCAAGCTGCTGCTGTTTGCGGCGGTGCTGCTGTTCGGGCAGCTGATGCGTGCGCGGCTTGCCACGTTCACGGCGGGTTTCGGCGCGCTGGCCGCGGGTACGGCCACGCCTGACACGGAGCGATCAATGGCCACCAGCCTCAGCCGCAGCCGCCTGTACAACCTGGCCATCTGGGGGGCGCTGCTGTTGGCGGCGTTGCTGGGGATCCTCAAGCCCGGGGTGTGAATGCCCGCCCGCCTGGCCGCCCTGGAGGCAGTTTGTGCCGCGCAAAAAAAAGGCCCCGGACTTGCCGGGGCCTTTCCATCCGCTGAAACGGTATTAACCGATTCTCAGGACGCCCGCAGGTTGGCAGCTGCCGGCTTGCCGCGCTCGTTGGTGACTTCGAAAGTCACGCTCTGGCCCTCATTGAGGGTCGCAAGCCCGGCGGCCTGAACGGCCGTCACATGCACGAAAACGTCCTTCGAGCCGTCGGACGGCTGGATGAACCCATAGCCCTTCTGGGCGTTGAACCACTTTACAGTTCCTGTAGCCATTGTAGTTTCGACTTCCTTAAGCAATTAAAAAATAGAGAACCACGGAAACCGGGGCGGTCCCACCGGGGGAGCGCCGTTTTCCGTACAACGTGCAGGTTTGGGAAGCATCAGTCGAGTATCCCGAACGGGATTCTTTGAGTCCAAGGCAGGCCAAAAACGCCAATTGCGCCTTAACGGTATGCCATCCAGGCTGCCGGGTCAACCGCCCACGAAGCCCCGCCGCTTGGCCTCGATGCCCGCCAGCAGCTTTTCATAGGGTTCGATGAATTTCTGAATGCCCTCGTTCTCCAGCTGCCAGGTGACCTTCTTGAGGTCGATACCCGCCTGGCGCAGGCCTTTCAGGACCTTGCGGGCCTCGGGAACGGCGCGGGTCAGGGTTTTGCCGGGCTTGCCCCGCGCGGCGAAAGCGGCGGCCGTGCCGCCCGGCATGGTATTGACGGTATGGGCGCCAATGAGCGGCTCGACGTAGGCCACGTCGCTGTAGGCGGGATTCTTCGTGCCCGTGCTGGCCCACAGGAGCCGCTGGGGTCGCGCGCCGGCCGCCGCCAGTCGCTGCCAGCGCTCCCCGGCTGTCAGTCGACGGAAAGCCGCGTAGGCGAGCTTGGCATTGGCCACGGCCACCTTGCCGAGCAGGTCGCCCGGGTGCGGTGCCACGAGTGGACTGCCATCCGGCCGCAGCCGGTGACCAAGCAGCTGGTCCACCAGCGTATCGATGCGGCTGATGAAGAAACTGGCGACCGAGGCCACCGGGTGCAGCGCTTCCCCCGCCGCGAGTCGGCGTTCGAGGGCCCGCAGCCAGGCCTCGGCCACGGCCTGGTAAGCCTCGATGCTGAACAGCAGGGTCACGTTGACGTTGATGCCCCGGAAGAGCAGTTCCTCGACCGCCGGTGTCCCCTCGGCAGTACCTGGAATCTTGATCATCAGGTTGGGTCGATTGACGAGGCGGGCCAGGTGGATCCCCTCGGCAATCGAACCGTCGGTGTCCCGGGCCAGCAGCGGTGAGACTTCCAGGCTGACGAAGCCATCGGCGCCTTCCGTTTCCTGATAGACCGACAGCAGCGCATCGCAGGCCTCGCGGATGTCGAGGGTCGTCAGTGCCTCGTAGATCTGCTGGGCGGACTGGCCGGCTCTCGCGGCGGCGGCAATCTGCTCGTCGTAGGCCGCGCTGCCGCCGATGGCCTGGCCGAAGATTGCCGGGTTGGAGGTGATGCCGCGCAGACCTTCCTCCCTGATCCGTCGACTGAGGTCGCCGCTGCGGATGAGGTCGCGGGACAGCTCGTCCATCCAGTAGCTCTGGCCGTAGCTGGCAAGCTTGAGCAGGCGATTCATGCGGCGCTCCGGGGCGGTTGGTGGGAAGGGGAGTGTCACCGCCACCGCACCGACTTTCAAGCATTGCCGG
>CAYOXI010000015.1:34185-44690 GCA_964407855.1 uncultured Chromatiaceae bacterium | reverse complement strand
AGATCCTCTGCACCCCGGAGATTGCCGTCGATCTGAATGGAGGGACCGATCACTGCCGTATTCCTTTTTGCTGCGGTTGAGGATGAGGTTGGTGCCTGGGGCGCCGGGGCAGCGGAGGCTGCCGGCCTGGATTCGGGAGCCGGCGACGCGGCAGCAGGCTGGCGGCCGGGCCCGGGGGTCTGATCGGAGGGCTCACCAGCGCCCTTCTTGTTGAACTCAAACATGATTATCTCCTTAAACGTTGATCTGGCACAGAAACAGCTACCCAGAGCCGAGTATATGACCAAAACGGTTAAATTCCGCCATAGGGGTCCGCAGCCCGCCCAGCTTGCGCCCCGCAACCCTTAACCACCGCTGAAGACGCGGCCACCCGGCCTCTGGCGGACAAAGTGGTCAGCAGCTGACCCGTCCGGGTATCAATGGGAGTGGAGCAGCTCCCGCGCGAGGCTGACAACGACCATGCCAGCGATGATCAGCGGGACCTGCAGGCGCCCGACCCACGGTCCGGTGCGGCGATGGAGACTGGGCAGCAGGTCGGCAACAGCGATATAGATGAAGCTCGCTGCCGCCAGCGCAATGATGTACGGCAGTATGGTGCTGTCGTCGCCCAGGCCGAACCAGGCAAGCAGCGCCCCGATGACGGTGGTGAAGCTGGTAGCGGCATTCAGGGCCAGTGCCTTTGCCCGGCTGTAGCCGCTCTCAAGCAGGATCACGAAGTCACCCAGCTCCTGGGGAATCTCGTGGGCGGCCACCGCGACGGCAGTGGCCACGCCGAGTGACACGTCAACCAGGAAGGCAGCCCCGATCAGGATGCCGTCCACCAGGTTGTGCACGCCGTCGCCGATCAGGATCAGGGTGCCCGCGGGGCGGGGGGCCCGCCCCGGGGCCACGACCTGCTCCGCGCCGCGGTTCAGGTCGTGGTCGTGGTCGTGTCCATGCCGCCAGACAAGCACCTTCTCCAGCACGAAGAAGAGCAGGATTCCGCCGAGGACCGTGGCCGTGACCAACGGGATATCTCCCTGGTCAACTGCCTGGAGCGCTTCCGGCAAAAGACTGAGAAGGGCCGTGCCAAGCAGCGCGCCGGCCGCGAAGCTCACCATGTGGGGCAGGACCAGCGCCTGCCTGCGCGGAGCTATCAGCAGGAAAAGCGCGGCGGCCAGCACGCTGAGCACCCCGCCAAGCAGGGAGAAGGCGATGATCCAGCTGAGTAGTGTCATGGGCAGAACCTGAGGGCCGTCTGCGGCCCGGACACAGCGATACTACGCCACGTGTCAAGAGGCGCCCGCAAACGGGAGGGTGCCGTCAGCGTCACTCAGGTACCGGCAATATCGGGCGTCCTGTCGTTCTGCGCGATCGAGATCAGTACGTCACCGTCCTGCACGCGCGTCGCCCCGCTCTCCCAGAATCGCAGCGTGAGGCCGTCACGCCGGATCGCCAGTACCAGCTTGCCTGCCAGCTCCCGGGCGGGTCGCCCGACCTCATCGGGCCTTGCCCGGGTCTCGACGAGCGACATGTCGCCCTCGCAGGACAGCAGATCGGTGAGTAGTTCTGCGGACGTCAGGCTGGTGACCGCATCGGCCAGCAGGAAGCCGCCCACCTGGAAAGGCGCGACGATCGCATCGGCGCCGCTCTGGCGGACAAGCTTCCGGTTCTCGGACTCCTGGACGGTGGCCACGATCCTGACCCTGCGGTTCAAGGTGCGAAGCGTGAGTACCGCCAGGACCGTGGTGTCGTCACGCCCGAGGGCAAGGATCGTGGCCCGGGCCCGGTCAGCACCAGCCACCCGCAGCAGTTCTTCGCGGGTCGCGTCGCCGTTCAGGCCGATGCAGCCGTGATCGGCCGCCGCCTGCACCTGGGCCTCCCGGGCATCCACGACCACGATCTCGCTGGCCGGAACACCCTGGGCGATAAGCTCCCGGACGGCCGTTGTGCCGCTGCCGCCGAAGCCGAGCACCAGGATGTGATTCTTAAGGTCTTTCTGCAGACGCGTCATGCGCAGGTCCTCGATGACTTTCTTGATCAGGAACTGGTAGGCGGTACCGAGGAATAGGAACCAGACGAAAATCCGGACCGGGGTGACGAATATGGCATCAATCAGCCGGGCCCGGTCCGACACCGGCACGATGTCGCCGTAGCCGACGGTCGTGATCGTGACCATCGTGAAGTACACGATGTCGCGGAAGCTGACGTGCCCATCCAGGTTGTCATGGAGACCCTCCCGGTCGAGCCAGAAAACCAGAAGCACGGCCAGAATCAGCATCAGGATCGTCAGCACCCGCAGCGCGAGGGTGACCTCCGGCCCGAGAGGCGTCCTCGTGAACAGGATCCGGGTGCGGGCCGGACCGCGCTTCCGGCGCAATGCCGACAGGATCTCGCGGAGGGTGGAGGGCTGGGCCATGATCCGCTGCGATTCTGGCATGGCGATTCGGGCACCGCTACGCCCCGTGCGGCAATCGCCACACGCGGATCACTGGACCGTTGGTGCCGCTGCCATCAGGTGTATGCCATCGGGATGCAGCACGACAGTCACAGCGGACCCGACTGCAAGGCCACTGCGCCGCGCATACTGCTCGGGAACGGTCAGGGACAGGGCGCGCTCCGGGCGACCCCCCACATGGACCACGATCGCCGTGCTCTCGCTGAGCATGGCGATCTGCTCCACGGTTCCGGCCAGCATGTTGGGCGCGGACTCCCCGGGCGGCCGGTCAGTCCGGTGTAGTGTCACCCTGGTGGACGGGATTGCCCAGGCCACGGACGAACCCGTCTCGAAATCGGGATGGTGGGACGCCACGAGTCTTTGGCCATCCCAGTCGATGATGGTCGTGGTATCTGCGGCACAATGCTCCACGACGGACGCCGTATACAGGTTCTGCAAATCCACCAGCCGGGCCGCTTCGACGCTGGCAGGCCGGGCCAGCACCTCCCGTGGTGTGCCGGTCTGCAGGGAGCGACCCTGGTGGAGCAGGCACATGCGATCCGCCAGGCGCGCCGCCTCGTCGAAATCATGCGTCACCAGCACGATGGGAATCCTGAGCACCCGGCGCAGCTCGGCCAGCTCCCGGTACAGTGCCCGGCGGGTCACCCGGTCGACGGCCGAGAACGGCTCATCGAGCAGCAGGACCCGCGGGTCCCGGGCGAGTGCCCGCGCAACCGCCACCCGTTGCTGCTGCCCGCCCGAGAGCTCGGCCGGGCGGCGCTTCTCCAGGCCGTCCAGATGCATCAGCGCCAGCAGCTGTCGGGCCCGGCTGTCGCGGAGTGATGCGCCCAGATGGCCAAGAGCGGCGCTCACGTTGCCGTGCACCGTCATGTGGGGGAAAAGCGCGTAGCTCTGGAAGACCAGGCCCACGGAACGCTGCCAGGCCGGTACATTGATGCTGCCGGCTGAGTCGAACCAGACCGTGCCGTCGCAGGCCACGCGCCCCCGGCGGGGGCTGTAGAGACCGGCAATGGTGCGCAGGATTGTGCTCTTGCCACTGCCCGAGGGGCCAACGAGGGCGAGCATTTCGCCGGGCTGGCAGTGCAGCTCAGCCGCGAGCGGAATCGGGTCGGGCTGCTCGAGGACGACCTGCAGTCCCTGTCCAGCCGCTTCAGCCATGCCGGCGTCCAACCCGTCGGGACAGGACGTAGGTCACCGCGAGCACCGCCAGCGACAACGCGAGGAGCAGCGCCGACATCGCACCGGCAGCCGCATCATCGAAGGCCTGGACCCGGTCGTAGATCGAGATCGCAATCGTCCGGGTCTCGCCGGGGATGCTGCCACCCACCATCAGCACCACGCCAAACTCGCCCAGCGTGTGGGCAAAGGCCAGCGTCAGGCCCGTGATGATTCCGGGCCAGGCCAGCGGCAGCTCGATCCGGGTCAGCACCTGCCAGGGTGACAGCCCGGCACAGGCTGCAGCTTCCCGGACATCCGGTGGAATGGACTCGAAGGCCCGCTGCATGGGCTGTATGGCAAAGGGGATATTGACGATCACGGAGGCGAACAGCAGCCCCTGGAAGCTGAACACCAGGGTGTGCCCGAACAGCGACTCGTAGAAGCGTCCGAAACCGGAGCCACCCCCGAATGCCACTAGCAGGTAGTAACCCAGCACGGTGGGCGGCAGCACGAGCGGCAGGGCAACCAGCGCCTCCGCCAGCCCCTTGCCGGGGAACGACCGGTAGGCCAGCAACCTGCCCACGGCTATGCCCAGGGGGAGCAGCAGCAGGACGGTTGCGCCACCGAGTTCCAGCGAGAGCAGAAGCGCCGTCCAGTCCACCGCCGTTGTCCTTTCAGTCGGCTGCGCCAGGCACGACGAAGCCGTAGCGGCCCAGCACTGCCCGTGCCCCAGGCTGCTGGACGTAGTGGTAGAAGTCCCGTGCCACCGGCCCGGCGCCCCTCAGCAGCACCATCCGCTGGCGAAGCGGCTCATGCGCATCAGCCGGCAGCAGCACCCAGGTGCCGCGTTCACTCACCTGGGGCGCCAGGACCAGTGAGTAAGGCAGGATACCGCCCTCAGCCGAGCCTGATGCCGCGAACTGGGCAGCCTGGGAGGCGTTCTCCCCGAGGATCAGCGCCGGCTGTACCGACTCCCACAATCCGGCAGACTGCAGCGCCTGTCGGGCTGCCCGGCCGTAGGGTGCATGCTCGGGGTTGGCGATCGCAAAGCGCCGCACCCGACCCTCTGCCAGCGCGGCACGCAGGTCCGACAGTTCCGGATCCAGCTGCAGGCGGGACTCGCTGGGCACGAACAGTGCGATCCGACCAGTCGCATAAAGGGTCCCGTCATCGACGGTCGCGTCAGCCAGTGCCAGTTGCCGCACAAAGGCATCATCGGCCGAGAGATACATCTCAAACGGTGCTCCCTGCAATATCTGGCGGTAAAAGTTGCCGGAGGAGCCGAACACCAGGTTTACAGTCTTGCCGTATTCCCCCTGAAAAGCGTCGGCCACCTCCTGCAGGGCGAACTGGAGATCAGACGCCGCGGCGATATTGGGTGGTGTCACCGATTGGCCGCGCACGGGACTGCCAGCCGCCACGAGCATGCCGACCAGAAGCCATGCCATCACCAGCAGGCGTGTGGTCAGTTGCCGGCGCTGTGCGCGGGTCAGGCTCATCGGGAATTTCCTCTGGACGCGATATAGCCGTGTGACTATATCGGGATCACCACCATCGCAACCAGCTCTGTAACTCTTTGTAACGATGTCCCCGGCGGAGCATCTGCCCAGGAAAATGCACCGAAGTACCCCCAGACACAGCCGACCGGCGGGATGGTCCCGCCGGCCCGGCGACCGACAGAGGAGTTACGCCATGACCCGCATCAACACCATCACCCACTACGTCGAAATCGCCCTGATCAGCACGATCAGCCTGGTTGCTCTGGCCGGTATCGTCCGCATTCTGGTCCTCGCTTTCTGAGTACTGCTCTCCCCTGCCAGAAGGGCTTCACCCTCCCCAGGAAGGCCACGGCCAGGATCACAAGGTAGAGCAGCGCCACCCGGCAGCCAGCAGCCCATCCGAGTTCGGGTACAGGCCCATAGCAGGTGGGTATCAGGCATGGCGGTAGGGGCCAATCCTTGGCACCATCCCGCCAATATAGTCAGAATCGCGACCATGACCCCGCCGGACAACAGGCAGTGGCGCGTGGCCCGGTACCCCCGGGCAGAGGAACTCATCGGCCGCCAGCACTTCGAGTGGACGGCGGAGCCGGCTCCCGCCCCGGAAGACGGCCAGTTTCTGGTCCGTACCCTGTGCCTCGCGCCGGTTCCCGCCCAGCGCGGCTACCTCGAACACAGCCACCACGGCTTCCTGGAGAACCTGCCCCTCGGCGCCGTGATGCGGGGTCGGGGCGTCGGCCAGATCGTCGGCTCCCGCCACCCGGATTACCGGGAGGGCGAAATCTTCGTCGGTTCCCTCGGCTGGCAGGACTACTCCCTCCAGCACCCCCGGGGCGCCGAGTTCGTCTTCAGCACCAAGAAGGTAGCGCGGCCGGTACGCCCCCTCTCGACGGAGCTCGGCGTACTCGGCCAGGCGGGTGCCACGGCCTACTTCGGCCTGCTGGACGTGGGTGCGATGCGGACCGGCGATGCCGTGCTGGTGACCGCCGCGGCCGGTGGCGTGGGCTCCATCGCCGGCCAGATTGCGAAGCTCCGGGGCGCGCGGCTGGTGGTGGGCACCGCGGGCTCCGAAACCAAATGCCGCTGGCTGCGGGAAGAACTGGGCTATGACGCGGTAATCAATTACCGGACCGAGAATGTCGCCGCCCGGCTCGGCGAGTTGTTTCCGGATGGCATTGACGTCTTCTTCGACAATGTAGGGGGCGAGATCCTGAACACCGCGCTGGCCCACCTGGCCCTGCGGGCACGGGTGGTGATCTGCGGATTCATCGCCACGGACTACTCGCCGGGCCCTCATCCAGGCCCGATCAATTATCAGCACATCGTCTACAAACGCGCCCGGATCGAGGGCTTCGTGGTGTTCGACTACTGGGACCGCTACCCCGAGGCCGAACGGGACCTCCTCGACTGGTACCGGCAGGGACGACTGAAGAACACCGAAGACGTGACCGAGGGCCTCGAGAATATGCCGGACGCCCTGGCCAGCCTCTTCACCGGCGCCAACACCGGCGTGAAGCTCTGCCGGGTCGCGCCCGACCCGGCAGAGCTGCCGGGGCTGGATCTGCCACCTGCGTCAGGGTGAGCGTCGCCGGGTAGATTCGATGTAACGGAAGAACTCCGACTTCGCATCGATCATCAGGGTGGTGTTCTCCCCCAGCGCATCGTAGCTCTCGAGGGTCTTGAAGAAGGTGTAGAACTCCGGATCCTTGCCGTAGGACAGGCCATAGATCCGGGTTGCTTCCGCGTCACCCCGGCCCCGGATCTCGGCAGCGCGCCGCTCGGCCTCAGAGCGGATCTCCCGGAGTTCCCGCTCCATGTTGCCGAGGATCTCCTGGCTGCGCCCCTGACCTTCGGACCGGAAGCGCTCGGCGATGCTCTGGCGCTCGGAGATCATCCGCGTCTCCACCTGGCGACCCACCGAGTCAATGTAGTTGAGCCGCTTGATACGCACATCCACGAGCTCGATGCCGAGTCCGGGCATCAACCGCGAGGCCGCCTGGAGCATCTCGCGTTCCAGCTGGCCGCGGCCCTTCTGGGGCTTCTCGAGGTCCGCCTCCGCCAGTTCGATACCCTCCTCGGCGACCACGCCGGCCACATCCACCGACCAGTCGGCGGACCGGACGATCTCCTCAATGTCAGTACCCGAGACAATGTCCCGGGCCACCGAGTCGATGATGTCGTCCAGCCGCGTCCTGGCGCCGGCCTCGTCCCGGACGGATTGCAGGAACTGCAGCGGGTCAGCGATCCGCCAGCGGGCAGTGGTGTCCACGATGATGAACTCGCGGCCCAGGGTCGGGATCTGGCTGACGTCGCCATCCCAGGCCAGCAGGCGCCGGTCAAAACGCCGCACCTCCTGGATGAAGGGTACGCGCCAGTGCAGTCCTGGCTCGTCAATCGGGCCACCGATGGGCTCGCCGAACTGCACGATGATGCCCTGCTGGGACTGGTCGATGATGAAGGCCGAGTTCCACGCCACGAAGGCGATGACCAGAAGGAGGATGGCCGGGATGCGTATACGGTTGTTCACCGGGTGCCCTCCCGTGCGGCAGGCTGCGCATCGCGCAGGTTAAGCAGGGGCAGTGGCGGCACCTGGCCACCCTGCACCACCAGCACCGAGCCGACCCTGGGCAGTGTCTGCCGGACAGTCTCCAGGAAAAGGCGGGAGCGGGTGACGTCCGGTGCATTGCGGTACTCGGCCAGCACCGCGTCGAAACGCGAGGTCTCGCCAAGCGCCCGGTTGACCCGCTCGGTCGCATAGCCCTCCGCCTCGGAGATCAGCCGGTTGGCTTCGCCCTCCGCGCGGGGAATCACCTGGTTGGCCTGCTTGTTGGCCTCGTTGATCATGCGTTCCCTTTCCTGCCGGGCCTCATTGACTTCGTTGAAGGCCGGCTGGACCCGCGGCGGAGGCACCACGTTCTGGAGCTCCACCGTGATCACCTGGATGCCGTTTTCGTACTTGTTCATGGCCGCCTGGATTTCGTCGCGGCCCGTCGTGGCGATCTCGACGCGGCCGGTGGTCAGAACCTCGCTGCCGATCCGGTTGCCTACAACCCGGCGCATAACCGACTCGGAGATGTCCCGCAGAGTACGGGTGGGCTCGCGCATGGCGTACAGAAACTTGATCGGATCGGCGATCCGGTACTGCACCACCCATTCCACATCGATGACGTTCAGGTCGCCGGTCAGCATCAGCGACTCACTGGTGAAGTCCACCTCCGAGAAGGCGCTGCGTCCGTCCGTGGTGCGGGCCTCGGTGCGGAAGCCGAACTCCTCCTTCAGTACCCGTTCGGTGGCCACAAACTGCACGGTGTCGATACCGAACGGGATGCGGAAATGCAGGCCCGGGTCGGCGATGCCGATCACCCGGCCCAGCCGTTTGATGACCGCCCGCTGCTCCGGCTGTACGGTATAGATGGTGCTCCACGCGGCCCAGAGCGCAATGATGATCCCGCCGATCGCAAGCAGGTTGCGGGGCGAGGGCTGTTGCCCGCCGAACACGGGTGGACCCTCCGGCGGAGTGCCGCCCGGGGGTCGGCGGCCGTTACCCTGTTCGTGCCAGCCCTTGCCGGTCATGACCTTCTTCAGCCAGTCGCTGTCCTGCGCCATACATCACCTCGTGCACTTGATTGGTGATGAGGATACAGGGCCAGGAGCCGATTGGGGCTTTCGCGTTCCCCGCCGTCGGATCAGGACGCGCCGATCTGCTGCAGCCAGAGGGCCTGGGCCTGCTCCCAGGTGACCAGCGCCCGGGTGGTGCCGTCTTCGTCGATGAAATTGAGGGGTCCGAGGAAGGTCATGTAGAACTCGCCGGCCTCCGGGAAGTAGGTCTGGTCGTGCCGTGCATTGCAGGCCTCGTAGCCGTAGCACGGGGCAACCGCCGTCGCCCCGCCCTGCGCCTTGCCGCCCCGCACCTCCATCCTGCCCCGTGTCAGGTAGTACTCCCCCGGCCCGATGTGAATGTGTCGCGCAAAGGACGAGCCCTTGGGGCAGTCGAACATGGCGGTCCAGGCGCCCACTTCCGGCGCCACATGCAGCAGCTTCCAGCGGATGCCCCCCTCCGAAAGGGCCGCGGGGAACGGCTGCCAGTCGATCGCATCGATCTGGACGTACTCGCCCTCAAGGGGCTCATGACTGGCGTAGTTGTCGAGCTGCTTCGTCGCCATACCCGGTCTCCTGCGTTCACTGATCGGTATTGCCATCGTGGGCGTTGCGTCCGGCCGGCGCCTTGCTCCGGATGCAACCTGGACCTGCCAGGCAGGCAGGTATTGAAGGAACATCTTCTCGCAGCGTGCAAATCCGCTTCCCGGGGCCTCGACTGCACTATTCGGGAGCGCTCCCCGGCGGTGGCCGCCCCGCCGGTGGGCAATACGGGGGAGCTGGTGTACGCTCCGGCGAACAATGGCGAGCGTGCACCAGACCTGGTCGACCGACAGCTTTGAGGCCCGGCAGCGTTACGAGGCCTGGGACGAAGCGCTGTGCCGGCTGTATGGCCGCTGGGCAAGCGCCCGCCCGCACGACGCGTCATTTTCTGCCAGCGCCGAACATCGCTCCCTGCAGAACTTCAGCGTCATCGAGTGCATCTGCGATCCCTGCGCCGCCAGCCGGGGACGGTCGGAGATCCGGTCTGACGAGCCAGACTTCCTGGCGCTCCAGCTGGTCCTGGCTGGCGAGGAACAGATCCGGTTTGGCGGCGAGGAATACTCGCTGGGAGCCGGCGACATCTTCGTCTGGGACAGCACCCAGCCGATGGATTTCCGCGTAACCCGGCGGCTGCACAAGATCTCCGTCATGCTGCCGCTCAACCGGTTCCGGCGCTGGCTGCCTGACACCTGGCAGGGGATTCGCCGGCAACTGACACCTGAATCCGCTGCCGGCAGCCTGCTCGCCGGCTATATGGAGTCCCTCTCGCCGATCCGGCAACCGGACGGCTTCAACCAGTGCGATGCCCTGATCGAAACGACGATCGGGCTGCTGGTGAACTCGCTGGATCTGGGCGCTCCCGGAACGCCACAGTCGCATCGGGATGTGCACCTGGCGCGGGTCCGCCGGTATATCGAGGAGCACCTCACCGAGCCGGACCTTTCCCCGGCCCGCATCGCGGGAGCCAACCGGATTTCGGTGCGTTACCTGCACTGGCTCTTTGAGGGCACCGGCACCAGCGTCCGGCAGTTCATCATCCGGGAACGCCTGAACCGGTGCCGCCGCGACCTGGAAAACCCGCTGATCCCACCCCGCAAGCTCATCGACGTGGCAATCGGCTGCGGCTTCAATGATGTGACGCACTTCAGCCGCCGCTTCAAACAGGAATTCGGTGCATCGCCCCGGGAGTTCTGCCGCCGGCAGGCACCACAAGCCTAGAGGCCGACCACCTGCGGGGCGCTGGCGGGTGACAGGATCTCGATCCAGTAGCC
>CAYOXI010000015.1:30803-34085 GCA_964407855.1 uncultured Chromatiaceae bacterium | reverse complement strand
TGTCATGCCGAGGACGCCTGTGTAGAAGGCCAGGGAGCGCGCCGGATCCTGCACGCGGATCATGGTCTGGTTCAGGATGTACTCACGGGTCTCCGGCGCCGGTGTGGTCGCCAGTTCCCCGATCACCGCCTTCGGCACTGCTTCCCGTGACGTCATCGTCGCTATCCTCCGGACACTGATGTGGTACGGACATGCCGGGAACGGCATGCCTGTCGCCCGCTCACGCTAGCACTTGCCGTCCGGATGGCGCTTGCCTGGCGGCGCAGGTGACCATGCCGGGAGGGAAGCCTTGCGAGCTTGGCAAAAAAGCAACAAGCAGGCCCGGCCCCACTTGCACGCGAGGGCGACTCGGTTGCGTGCCTGGCAATGAAGGATCCCCCGGGCCGGGCCAGACTGATTCTCGTTCAGCATTGCCGGGGGATCGAAGCATGACGCGGACCACGACACGCACCTATGTGGGGCTGGCCTTGACGTCGGCCCTCACCTGCGTTTCCGGCACCGCCCCGGCCCAGGAGGCGGGGGCTGCAGCCGATCCCGACGAGATCCTGGTCACTGCACGCAAGCGGGCGGAGACCATCTTCGAAATTCCGGAGTCCCTCCGGGCCATCTCGGCAGAGACGATTGAACGCGCCGGCATCACCAGGCTGGACGACGTTGGCCTGCTGGTTCCGAACCTGAATCTGTCGACCCGGACAGACGGGTTCCCCAACGCCACGATCCGTGGCATTGGCTCCTTCGGCAACACACAGGGCGTGGGGTTCTATGTGGACGACGTGCAGGTGTTCTCGGACGCCTCGTCACGCTTTGGTGACCTTGAGCGCATCGAAGTGCTGAAGGGCCCCCAGGGCACGCTGTACGGTGGCAGCAATATCGGCGGTGCAGTGAAGTTCGTGACCGTTCGTCCCGACGCCGACGAACTGGCGGGCTCCGCGAGGCTTGCCACAGGCCAGCAGGGCATCGTGGACGTCGAGGCCAGCTTTAACCTGCCGATCGGTGACTCAGGGTGGGCAACACGGCTTTTCGGCTTCAGCAGCAGCAATGATGGCTACCTGACCAATCCCAATTCGGTCCGGGCCAACGGCGGCGTCAACACCAACGAGCCCGATATTGGCCGCAGTGACGAAAGCGGGGTGCGGATTGCCGTGGCCGGACCGCTGGCCGAGCGCCTGAGCCTCTTCGCAACGGCCCGCTGGAATGAACTGGATGCACCGCAGGATCCCTGGAGCCTCGAGCTCGACACGGACTTCGAGTTTCCCTCCGGGATTGACCTCAGCACCAATCCGCGCCATGACCGTGAAACCCTGGCCGCGTCCCTGGAGCTCGTCCATGAGGCCGACCGTTTCTCAACGACCTCGGTGACGTCCTATACCGACACGGAAACGGACCGCTTCACCGACCTGGATATTTCCCAGGAATTCATCCTTGACCTGTTCCGCCCCCAGGATCTTGAGGTTTTCAGCCAGGAACTGCGCTTCACCTCTACGGGCACCGGGCCCTTCGAGTGGCTGGCAGGCCTCTACTACGTCAACTTCAAGGATGACCTCAACTCGGTACTGATCTTCCGGGGCGGTGCGTCACTGTTCGACGGCATAATCCCCACCGCCGAGGAAGAAGCGACGATCGTGGATGTCGTCCCCTTCGAAAACCGTACGCGGGAACGGACCCAGCAGGCGGCCTTCCTGAATGCGAGCTACCGCACTGGACCGGTGGAGTTCGGTGCCGGCCTGCGCATCGACAACTGGGAAGTCAAAAGCACCAACCGCGACAGCGGGGTCTCCGGCAAGCAGGATGACACCGAGATCCTGCCCCGCGCCTCGGTGACGTGGTTCCTCGACGACAATGAAAACAATTTCTACGCAACCGTGTCGCAGGGCTTCGAGCCAGGCGGCTTTAACCTGACCAATTTCGACGGGGCAACCGAGCTGTTCGGCTTCGAGGCCGAAGATGCCACGAACTTCGAGGTGGGTTTCAAGGGTCGATTTTTTGACGGCCTGGTATCGTTGACAGCCGCCGTCTTTTATATCGACTACAACCAGCGGCAGTTCGAGCTGCAGGCACAAGACCCGGTCACCGGTGATTTCGTCGAGGGCATCGTCAACGCCGGCGACTCCAAGCAGTATGGAGCCGAGGTGGACGTGGCGTGGCGGGCAACGGAGAACCTCACCTTGCTGCTGGGCGCCGGCTATGTGGATGCCGAGTGGGACAGCGGGACGAGGCTGGCCGACGATACCGACCTGAGCGGACTGACACCGCCTTATGTCAACGACTGGAGTTTTTCCTTCTCAGCCGATTACCAGCGTCCGATCACAGACAGCTTCGATCTGTTCATCCGGGGAGATGCCCAGTACAAGGGCAACTTCTACGCAGACCTCGCCAATGAGGTGGAAAATCCGGATTACACGGTTCTCGGGCTCCGCGCCGGCGTCACCAATGAACGCTGGGAGCTCTCCGCAGGGATCGAGAACCTGTTTGACGAGGATTACTACACCGATGTGACGGTATTCCCAAACTTCAATCCGCTGATCCCCCAGGATACGGTCATCATCGGCACTCTGGGTCAGCCGCGCCTGTTTACCGTCGCCCTGCGCGTCTGGTTCTGAAGTCTACAGGCCATGAGGCCTGGGCCGGTCACCATTGCCGGTCAGGGCCGCTCTGACAGCCGGCACGTGATTCGAGCGCAATCGAAGTAGCTGCTGACCGCCGGCATTTGGGATCTGCCGGTTGTCGGGCCGATACCCGGGAATGGGACGCGGGCATTGGCGGCAGGGACTCGGCGCTGCTAGAGTCGTGGCATGGGGCGTTTGGATTTCCTAGACTCGCGTCAGACGCCGTTCCACGGTCAGGCAGGCCCGGCCCACTCGATGTGTGGGGTCGCCACAGATGGACGGCCCGGCGCGCGATGAAACTCGGGTTCTTCACGATGCCCCTGCATCCGCCGGGGAAGGATCTCTCGCTGAGCCTCGCGGAGGATCGCGAGGCAATCGTCCTGGCAGACCAGCTCGGCTACAGCGAGGCGTTCGTGGGCGAGCATGTCAGCGATCGGGCCGAGCCGGTCACCTCCTGCATCGTCTTCCTGGCAAGCCTCGCACGGGAGACCACCCGGATCCGCCTCGGTACCGGTACGGTTAACCTGCCGAACGGCCACCCGGCCGCGATTGCGGCCCAGGTCGCGATGCTCGATCACCTGCTCGACGGACGACTGCTGTTCGGTATAAGCACTGGTGGCCTGAAGTCCGACATGGAGGTGTTCGAGAATCTCTCGGCCGACCGGACCGCGATGTT